>CAYOOG010000015.1:0-30995 GCA_964405515.1 uncultured Alphaproteobacteria bacterium
TCGGGTGGTTGGGCCGGGGGAGCGGGAAGGGTAAGCCAATCAGACACCGCGCCAATGTGTGCGCCCGGCCCCGGCGTGTCAAGACCTGGGCCCGGCCTGTCAAGACCTGGACCCGGCCCGGTATTTCGCCACGCCGGCCTTGCGCCCGGATGCCGGGCGGCTACAATCCGCACAATCGAAACGGCTAGTCAAAGGCGCGGCACATGTATGCACTCATCACTCTTATTGCCACGGTAATTCAAATTTACTACTGGCTGCTCATCATCTCGATAGTCTTGAGCTGGCTGGTGGCCTTTAACGTCGTTAACACGCACAACCGCTTTGTCGCCGCCGTGCGGGACTTTCTCTTTCGCGTGACCGAACCGGCCCTGCGCCCCATTCGCCGGTTCATCCCACCCGTGGGCGGCATCGATCTTTCGCCCATTCTGCTCATTCTGTTGCTTTTCTTCCTGCGCAATCTGCTGATTGTTGATATCGGCCGAAACCTGTACTAGCGCGGTCTTACCGCCTCCTTCTGCCCGATGACAGGCGATACGCCCTTCCGGCTGGCCAAGGGCCGGGTCTTTGCGGCATTGCGCGTGGTGCCCCGGGCAGCCAGGCCTGGAATTTCCTTGGGCCGCGACAGCGCTGGCGGCGTGTACGTACGGGTTCAGGTGGGGGCGGCGCCCGACAAAGGCCGGGCCAATCGCGCGGTTATCAAGGCCTTGTCCAAAGCCTGGGGGGTCGCGCCCTCGGATCTGGAGATCGTCAGCGGCGAGACCGCCCGCGCCAAGACCATTGCCGTCGACGGTGAGCCTGGGGCGCGGTTGCGCGAGCTGCAACAATGGCTTAAGCACATGCCCGAATAGCGCGGTGAACGGCGGAATATGAGCAAGGCAAGGATTATAGACGGCAAGGCTTTCGCTGAGGGGCTGCGGACACGTGTCGGCGAGCGCGTGGCGGCGATAGGGGCCGAACACGGCCTGGTGCCGGGCTTGGCCGTGGTGCTGGTGGGCGACGATCCGGCCAGCCAGGTCTACGTCGCCAACAAGGGCAAGCAGACCAAGGCGGCGGGCATGAATTCCTTCGAATACCGCTTGCCGGCTGAGGCCAGCGAGGCCGAGGTCCTGGCCCAGGTGGCGGCGCTCAATGGGGACGAGGGCGTGCACGGCATTCTGGTGCAACTGCCCCTGCCCGGCCAAATCAATGAAAGCACGATTATCGAGACCATCGACCCGGCCAAGGATGTGGACGGCCTCAGCTACGTGAACATCGGCCGCCTGGCGGCGGGGGCCACCGGCGAGGCAGCTGCCATGGTGCCCTGCACGCCCCTCGGCTGTCTGATGCTCCTGAAGGATACACTGGGCGATTTGAGCGGACTCCGGGCCATGGTCGTGGGGCGCTCCAAGCTGGTGGGCAAGCCCATGGTGCAACTGCTGCTCGGCGAAAACTGCACCGTCACCACGTCCCATTCGCGCACGAGGGATCTGGCGGCGGAATGCGCGCGCGCGGATATTCTGGTGGCCGCCGTGGGACAGCCCCAGATGGTGCGCGGCGACTGGATCAAGCCCGGGGCCACGGTCATCGACGTCGGCATCAACCGGCTGCCGCCGAACGATGAAGGCAAGAGCCGCCTGGTCGGTGACGTTTGCTTTGATGAGGCGGTAGAGGTCGCGGGCGCCATTACGCCGGTGCCGGGGGGCGTGGGGCCCATGACCATCGCCTGTCTGCTGGCCAATACGCTGACCGCAGCCTGCCGCCAGGCCGGCGTGGCGGTGCCGGACATCGGCTAGGCCCGGCCTTGCGCCCGTGGATTAGGGGCGGGGCCCGTTGGCGCAAAAAAAGCTCTAAAGCCTTACAGGACCTTGGACGCAGTACTTCATAAATCACTAGCATTAGTCGGTTGACCTTAAGTGATTGCCGCTCCCGGAGCCTTAAGGTCAATGGGTTGCGCTAAAATTTCGGGTAGGGTAACCTGAGCCAGGATATTTAGATCAATTAATTAATCTTATTGGATTGAAGGGCGAAATGCGCCAGGTCACGGACACGGATTTGGAGGTCCGATTTCAGGTCGATAATCCCTGGTGGGCGACCGGCCGCATAGAGCCGGACTTCCTGGCCATGCGTTCGCGTGCCTATTTCCAGCCGTTTTGCGATCTGCTGCTGGCGAGGGAGCCCCGGCGATCGGTCATTCTCATGGGGCCGCGCCGCGTCGGCAAGACCGTGCTCATCTACCACGTGATCCAGAGCCTCTTGTACCGCGGCGTCCATCCCAAGAACATTTTCTACCTGTCCCTGGATACGCCCATCTACGGCGGCGCCAGCCCCGAGGCCCTGTTCAATATTTATCTGAAACTGACCGACGGCCACCGGGGCGGCGCTTACTATGTCTTTTTTGACGAAATCCAATACCTCAAGGACTGGCAGAGCCACCTGAAGTCCCTGGTGGACACCTACCGCAACACCATTTTTGTCGGCGTCGGTTCGGCGGCGGCGGCGCTTGCCGCCCAAAGCCCGGAATCCGGCGCCGGGCGCTTCACCGACTTCATGCTGCCACCCTTGAGCTTTGCCGAATTCCTGCAACTGAACGGCGCCGAGGAGGATTTGATCGTCGAGGAGCCGGGCGGCTTTGGCAGCCCCGAGATCCATGAACTGAATCGCCAGTTTGTCGACTACATCAATTTCGGCGGCTTTCCCGAGGCGGCGCTCTCCACGGCCGTGCGCCAGAACATCCGGCGCTATATCCAGGGCGACATCATTGAGCGGGTGATGCTGCGCGACCTGCCCAGCCTTTACGGGGTCGAGGACGTACAGGAACTTAACAAGCTCTTCCTCAACCTCGCCTTTAACACCGGCCGCGAAGTGAGCTACGCCAGCCTCACCAAGTCCTCGGGGCTGGCCAGCAACACGCTCAGGCGGTATCTCGAATACCTGGAAGCGGCTTTCCTGATTGTGCGTCTGATGCGGGTGGACGAATCCGGCAAGCGGTTTGAACGCAACCGCTCGTTCAAGGTCTACCTTACCAACCCGTCCATGCGCGCGGCGCTGTTTGGGCCGCTGGAAAGCGACGATGAAAACATGGGCGCGCTCGCCGATTCCGCCATCTTCAGCCAGTGGTTCGACGCCCGTTTCAGCGACGAACTGCAGTACGCCCGCTGGAAGACCGGCGCGGTGGATCTTGTGGGGATTTCAAAACGGGAGCAGCGCCCGGAATGGGCGGCCGAGATAAACTGGAGCGACCGCTACTTCGACAACCCGTCCGATCTCAAGGGGCTGCTGGCGTTTGCCAAGAAGAACTCTCTGGAAGGCCGTGTCATGGCCACGACGCGCACCAAAAGCGGCACCAGCGACATCGATGGCATTTCCGTCAATCAATCGCCGTGCAGCCTGTTTTGCTATAGCGTCGGCAAGAGCGTCATTGACGGTATTATCGAAGAGCAGGGGCAGGGCGCGCCGGAGCGCTAAGGCGGTCCATCGGTAAGACGGTCCTATGTGGGCAGCTTGCCCTCGATCACGTAGCGCAGGATTTGCACGACCTGGCCCGGTTCGCCGCAGGTCGCCAGCGCCGCGGCGTTCACTTCTTTAAGCGCGTGGTTCAACTCCGGTGGGTGCAGGGTCACCAGCGGCTTGCCGAGCGCCGCTGCGGTGCCGGCGTCAAAGGCGGCGTTCCACTGTTTGTACTTTTCGCCGAAGCGCACCACCACTACGTCCGCCGTCTCTATCAGCGTGCGCGTGCGGATGGCGTTCATCCGCGCGCCCTTATGGTCGCGCCAGAAGCCGTCTTCTTCCTCGCCCAAAATCACGGCGCCGCAATCGTCGCTGGAGGCATGGTCGGTGACCGGCGCGGTCAGCTCCACGGGCAGGCCGGCGGCCTCGACGCCCTGTTGAATCTGCTCACGCCAGTCGCTGTGAATCTCTCCCGAGAGATATACCGTCCAGATTTTCATGTTTTTCTTGGCCGTAATCAATCGTTGCCGGGCGCGCGGTCTTTCAAGAGCCTGAGCCGAAGCGCCTGCAGCTTGATGAAGCCCTCGGCGTCCCGCTGGTCATAGACCGAGTCCGCCTCGAAGGTGACGTGGGCTTCACTGTAAAGCGAGTTCGGCGACTTGCGCCCGACCACGGAAACACTTCCCTTGTACAACTTCAGCCGTACGGTGCCGCTGACGTTTTCCTGGCTCTGGTCGATCAGGGCCTGGAGCATTTCGCGCTCGGGTGAAAACCAGAAGCCAAAATAAATCAGCTCAGCGTAACGCGGCATCAGCTCGTCTTTAAGGTGCGCGGCGCCCCGGTCGAGGGTGATCGATTCAATGCCCCGATGAGCGGCGAGCAAAATAGTGCCGCCCGGTGTTTCATAAACACCGCGGGACTTCATGCCGACAAAACGGTTTTCCACCAGATCGAGCCGCCCGATGCCGTTGGCCCCGCCCAATTCGTTCAGCCGGGTCAGCAGCGCGGCGGGGGACAGTTTCTCGCCGTCCACGGCCACCGGATCGCCCCGCTCAAACTCAATCTCAATGTAGGTTGGCTTGTCGGGCGCGTCCTCGGGCGCGACCGTGCGGCTGTAGATGTACTCTTCCGGCTCCTCCCAGGGATCCTCCAGCGCCTTGCCCTCACATGAGATGTGCAAAAGGTTGGCATCCGTGGAAAAGGGCGCCTCGCCTTGCGCGTCCTTGGCCAGGGGGATTTGGTGTTTTTCGGCGAAAGCGATCAGGTCGCTGCGCGAGGCGAAGTCCCAGTCCCGCCACGGTGCAATCACGTGAATGCCCGGGTCGTTGCCGTAGTAGCCCAACTCGAACCGCACCTGGTCGTTGCCCTTGCCGGTGGCGCCATGACACACGGCGTCGGCCCCTGTCTCGTGGGCGATCTCGATCTGGCGTTTTGCAATGAGCGGCCGGGCGATGGCCGTGCCAAGCAAGTAGGTGCCCTCGTAGACCGTATTGGCGCGGAACATGGGAAAGACGTAATCGCGGACAAATTCCTCGCGCAGGTCCTCCACGTAGATTTGGCTGATGCCCAGCATCTCGGCCTTGGCGCGCGCGTCGTCCAGTTCCACGCCCTGGCCCAGGTCGGCGGTGAAGGTGATGACCTCGCAGCCATAGGTCTCCTGCAACCATTTCAGGATAATGGAAGTATCAAGCCCGCCCGAATAGGCGAGAACCACTTTTTTGACGTCTACTGACTCTTCTTTCGACATAACGCCGTTCCCTCAAATTGGCGGCGCAGTATAGGCAAAAGCGGCCTCAACTCAAGCCGCGCCCCAATTTAGCCGTTTGTGGCGCTTTTCCGCTCTTTTTCGCTGGCCGACTTCAACTGCCCGCAGGCCGCCATGATATCACGGCCCCGGGGGCGGCGGATCGGGGCCGAAATCCCCGCGGCGAAAACATGGTCGGAAAAGGCCTTCACCGTGGCCTCGTCAGAACATTCATAGGCAACGCCGGGCCAGGGGTTGAAGGGGATCAGGTTGACCTTGGCCGGGATGTGTTTGAGCAGCCGCACCAGTTCCTTGGCGTCGGCAATGGAATCGTTCACGCCCTTCAACATAATGTACTCGAAGGTAATGCGCCGGGCGTTGTTGGCGCCGGGGTAAGCGCGGCAGGCCGCGAGCAATTCCTCGATGGGGTACTTGCGGTTCAAGGGCACGATCTCGTCGCGCACCTCGTTCGACACTGCGTGCAATGAAACCGCAAGGCTGACGCCAAGCTCCTCGCCGCAGCGTTCCATCATGGGCACCACGCCGGCGGTGGACAGCGTAATGCGGCGTTTGGAAATGGATATGCCGTCGCCGTCCATGACGATCTTCATGGCCGCCGAGACGTTGTCGAAGTTATAAAGCGGCTCGCCCATGCCCATGAGCACGATATTGGACAAGAGCCGCCCGTCCTGGGGCGAGGGCCATTCGCCAAGTGCATCCCGGGCCACCAGCAATTGGCCGACGATCTCCGGCGCCGTCAGGTTTCGCACCAGGGCCTGTGTGCCGGTGTGGCAGAACCGGCAATTCAAGGTGCAACCGACTTGGGACGATATGCAGAGCGCGCCCCGGTCTTCTTCCGGGATAAAGACGCACTCGGCTTCGGCCCCGTCGGCGAAGCGCAGCAGCCACTTGCGCGTGCCGTCCTCGGAAATCTGCTCGGCGCTAATCTCGGGCCGCCCTACCTCGTAGGTCTCGGCGAGCCCGGCGCGCAGTTCCTTGGAGACACTGGTCATTTCGTCGAAGGACCGCGCCCCCCGGTGATAGATCCAATGCCAGAGCTGCTGCACCCGCATCTTGAGAGAGCGGTCGGGAACGCCGGAAGCCGCCAACTCCCGGGCCAGGTCGTCGCGGCCGAGGCCCATGAGCAATATCTTGCCCGGCCCGGCTCCAGGAGCCGCCGACGGGGTCTCGGGGGTCGCGGTCATCAGCCGCCCTTGCAGGCCTTGAGTATGGCTTTGTAGGCGGCGGTGAATCCGATCAGGGAATAGCGGTCATTGGTTCGGGTGTTGCGGCTCGACAGGCCCTCGACGATCACCCGCGAGCCCCGCTTCATGGCGCCGACCATTTCGCCGTCCGCCTCGGCATCGTATAGCCAGGCCCGGTCGTCGCTGGTGAACATCTTGAAGCTCTGCTTGGCGATGCGGGCCGTGACTTCGCTTTCGGCCATATAGGTGTAGCCGGTAATCACGCTGACCTCTTGTTTGATATTGCGCGCCGGCCAGTGGGTGACCATCAGGTGCACGTCGCCCCGGCGCACGCCCTTGGGCGAGGTACTTTTGGGCCGCGAGACCATGTAGCATTGCTTCTCGCCGCCGTCGGTGCGCACAAAGGCGTCCCAGTCCTTGTGGGTCGACAGCAGCTTGGGCGGCACGGTCTGGGCGGCGGCGGCAAAGGCGACCGCAACAAGGCCCAGGGCCAGTGCTCCGATGGAGGCGAGGCGAATCATGGGCGCACAATAGCGGCCAAGGCCGCGGATTTCCACAGGGTTCCGAAGGGGCCGCTATCCTTTGTTGTGGGCGGCCTTGGGCGGCGGCGGGTCGCCGTGGACATGGGCGGGTCGCGGTGTTGGCGCGGCGCTCGGAACCACCGGGCGCTCGGCAAAGCGGCCCGTGGTGATCAGCCGGTCGTACATGACAATGGCCCCGGCCGTGGCCACATTGATGCAAAACCGTGTGGGGATCCGCACCACGAATTCGCAGCGTTTGCGCAAATCGCCGCTCAATTCACCCCGCTCCGGCCCCAGCACGTAAGCCGCCTGGGCCGGGTGGCGAAAGCTCGGCAGGGGAATAGCCTCATCCAAAAGCTCGACGCCGACCAGGGTGCAGTTGCCCGGCAGCAGCAACTGCGCCGGATCCTCAAAGGCGTAATGGGGCAACTGTTCCGCCGAGTGGCTGGTATCGGATTTGATGTGTCCGCCGCCGAACTGGGCGTTGATGGTGAAGACAAAGCTGGCGCCAAAGCCCTGGGCCGAGCGGAACAAATTGCCCGCGTTCATGGGCTTGCTGGCGCCCTCGATGCCGATGCCAAAATATCCGCGCATGGGCGAAGATTAGAACACTTCAAGGCCGAATCGAATTATTTTGATGGGTGCAAATCGGCCTTGAAATGCTCTGGCCGAGACACGCCGGCCATGCTACAGCCCCATGACTTGGCAAGCGGGAGTAATTTCATGAAAGCAATGATGTGCAAGGCCTATGGGCCGCCGGAATCCTTGACTTTGGAAGAACTGGACCCGCCGCCCCTGGGCGCGGGCGAAGTGCGCCTTGCCATTCACGCCTGCGGCATCAACTTTCCGGATTCGCTGATCATCCAGAACAAGTATCAGGTCAAGCCGCCTTTGCCCTTTGCGCCGGGCTCGGAATCCGCCGGTGAGGTGATTGAAGTCGGCGACGGCGTTGACGGCCTCAAGGTCGGCGACCGGGTCATTCGTTTCGAAGCCTGGGGCGGTTATGCCGACGAGGCGGTGGCCCCGGCGGCCAATTGCCTGCCCATGCCGCCCTCCATGGATTACGTGACCGCCGCCGGATTCGTCATGGCCTACGGCAGTTCCTATCATGCGCTCAAGCAGCGCAGCCGGCTGGCGGCGGGAGAAACGCTGCTGGTGCTCGGCGCCGCCGGTGGCCTTGGACTGACCGCTGTCGAGTTGGGCAAGGTCATGGGCGCGACCGTCATCGCCGCCGCCTCCAGTGATGAAAAACTGCAGGTGACCAAAGAGGCCGGTGCCGACCACACCATCAACTACAGCAATCCGGATGGCTTCAAGGACCGGGTGAAGGAACTGACGGGCGGCCGGGGCGCCGACGTGGTCTACGATCCGGTGGGCGGCGATCTGTTCGACCTGTCGCTGCGCTCGATGAACAAGAACGGACGGTACCTGGTCATTGGCTTTACCAGCGGGCGCATTCCCTCGGCCCCTGCCAACATCGTATTGCTCAAGGAAATAGACGTGGTGGGTGTATTTTGGGGCGCCTTCATGGCGCGCGAGCCGGAGGTCAACCGCGCCAATTTTGTGGAGCTTTTTGAGCTCTACGAAAAGGGCGGCCTTAAGCCCCACGTGTCCGCCACTTACCCCCTTGGGCGCGCGGCCGACGCCCTGAACGCGCTGCTCACCCGCAAGGCCACGGGCAAGGTCGTGCTGACCACCGACCACCACGAATCGTGAAGTTAAATAACCTTCATCCCAACGTCCAGGGGGCGCTTTGGATTCTGCTTGCGGGCGTCTTCATGACCGTCATGGCGACTACGGTCAAGTTTGTCGGCCAGTCCCTGGACAGCTTTGTCATTGCGTTCTTTCGGGCCGCATTCGGCCTGATCATTATTCTTCCATTTGTCTGGCGGGGCGGGCGCGAAGCCTTGCGCATCAAGCGTCCGTGGCTGCATCTCGCGCGCGGTGTCTTGGCTGCGGGCGCCATGATGTGCGGCTTCTACGCCATTACCCATTTGCCGCTCGCCGACGCCGTTGCCATAGGCTTTGCCCGGCCACTGTTCATTCTTGTTTTCGCGGTAATCTTTCTGAGTGAAATCGTTCACCGCCGCCGCTGGTCGGCGACCCTGGTGGGGTTTGTCGGCGTGCTCATCATGGTGCGGCCCCACGGCGCCATGGACCCGGCGGCCCTGGTGGCCCTTGCCGGTGCTTTTACTTTCGCTGCCGTGACCATCATTTTAAAAAAACTTTCAGCGGAGGATCGACCGGCGACCCTGATGCTGTCCGCAAGCGTCATTGTCAGCATCCTGTCTTTTGGTCCGGCCATCGCCCACTGGCGCACGCCGACGCTCTCGGAGTTCGGCCTGCTCCTGTTCATGAGTGCGGTGGGTACGGTGGCCCAATCCTGCCGCATTCGGGGCCTGACCCTGGGCGAGGCGTCCGCCATCGCGCCTTTCGATTACGTTCGCTTGATTTTTGCCGCTTCGGTGGGTTTTCTGATATTCGGCGAAATGCCCGACTGGCAAACCGGGCTCGGCGCTTTGGTCATTGCCGCCTCGACATTCTATATCGCCCATCGCGAGGCCGGCATGGGCAAGACCCCGGCGACGCCGGTTCCGGGTGCCATGGCCATCAACCCGGATATGGCGCCTAACGAAGGTGAAGAACGCAAACCTTAATCCCCGATCTGCTTCATGGTCTTTTCCGCCTTCGCGCGGTGGCCGGGTGTGATGTGGCGGCGCATGGTCTCCATGGCCGCAGAGAGCACCGTCGCGTCGTCGGTGTAGCCGATACCGGCAAGAAAGTCGGGAATCATGTCCGCCGGAATGACAAAATAAGCGAGAGCCGAGGTCAGCACCGCCTTGACATAGAGCGGCGTGTCGCCGTCGCCGGCGCAGTAATAGGCGGCCAGAAGGTCCCGGGAAAAAGGCAGACTTGCCGCCAGCCGTTTCAGCTTGGGCCAGAACCCCAGGCGCACCCGGGCCTGCTCCCGGCGGAGGCGTATGGGGTCGAATTTCACCGGCAAATTGGCGCCTTGTCTTCTCATGGCGGGTTTCCCTTGAATCTCAACGATTCCACGCAGAGCTTCCCGTGGCGACGGATATTTCTCTCTCCGCCGTGTATAGAAGTTGTATCTCGGCCTTTAGGGTTCAAGCGCTCTCTCGACGCCTGGGCGACCCTCATGTAGACTCAGGCGCCCGGAAGGACAGTCCCCATGGCCTCGGACAACATAGAGCGCAAGCTTACCACTATCCTCGCCATCGACGTGGTGGCCTACAGCCGCCACATGGAAAAGGATGAGGAAGCAACAGTGCGCGCGCTGCACGGGCGGTGGAGTATTGTCAAGCGCTACGTTAGTGAGCATGGCGGGCGCATCTTCAGCACCAGTGGTGATGGCCGTATCGCCGACTTTCCCAGCACCATCGAAGCCGTGCGTTGTGCGGTTGAAATTCAGGAAGCCCTGGAAGCCGAGAATAGCGATCTGCCCACGGACCGCCGTTTGAAGATGCGCGTTGGCATCAATTCGGGCGACGTCATGGTTGAAGGCGACGACTTGCTCGGTGACGGCGTAAATCTAGCCGCCCGGCTCGAGGCCTTGGCCAGCGCCGGCGGCATTTGCATCTCCGGCAAGGTATTCGAGGAGGTTCGTCACAAACTTTCCCTCGACTACACGGACCTCGGCCCCCAGCAAGTCAAGAACATCGACCAGCCGGTACAGGTGTACGAAATCAACGTCGGCGGCACGCCGGCCCGCCCTGGCGTCAAAGCCGGCAAGGCTAACGGCCGGCGGGGTTTGCCTTCCTGGACCATCGCCGCAGCCGCGGCTCTGATTGGACTGGCCGCGCTCGGCTGGTGGCAGGACCGCCAAAGCCGGCAGCAAGGTGATTTCGTCGAGTTGGCCCAGACGGATACGCCTTCGATCGCCGTATTGCCTTTCCGAAATATGAGCAGCGATCAGGAAAACGAATATTTCAGCGACGGCATATCCGAGGAACTCTTGAACCGACTGGCGCAAATTCCGGGGATACAGGTGGCGGCGCGCACATCGTCCTTTGCTTTCAAGGCTGACGACCAGGACGTACGCCGCATCGGCCGGCAGCTTGGTGTTGCCACCATACTCGAAGGCAGTGTGCGCAAGTCGGGCAACAACATCCGCATTACCGCGCAGTTAGTCAGCGTCGGCGACGGCTATCACCTGTGGTCGGAAACCTACGATCGTGAGCTTGATGATATTTTCGCCATCCAGGACGAAATTTCCCTGGCCATTGTCGACGCCTTGAAGGTCACTCTACTGCCCGAGCAGGAGGTTCAAGTGGCCTCGGCGCCGACGGATAACTTCCGCGCCTTCGATCTTTACCTGCTGGGCCGCCACCATTTTGGCCGCCGCACAAAGGAGTCTATCGAACGGGCGCGGGACTATTTCATAGAGGCCACCGAAATCGACCCGAACTATGCTTATGCCTACGCCGGTCTGGCTGATGCTTATCTATTGCTTTTGGACGGCGATTCCACCTATGGCGATCTGCCCTTGGACGAAGTGACGGCTCTGGCCCAACCGGCCATCGACAAGGCCCTGGAGTTGGACCCCGACCTGTCGGAGGCGCATGCGTCGCTCGGCCTTCTTTACAACATGACCGAGAATCATGATGAGGCGGAGAAGTCGCTCAGGCGAGCCATCGAGTTGAACCCAAGTTCGGCGGCGGCCCACAAGAGATTGGCCTCTACACTTTCCCGTCAGGAAAAGACCGAGGAAGGCCTGGCACTTTATGAAAAGGCGCTTGAGCTTGACCCCATGTCCTTGATTGCCAACATCAACGTCGGTGAGATGTACATGTCGCGCGGCCGTTTTGACGAGGCTCGGTTACGTTTTCAAAAAACCTTGGAAATCGATCCCAACTTTGCCCTTGGCAATCACCACATGGGTATAGTCACCTGGTTGGGTGGCGACTTGACCGGTGCGGCCAAGTGGTTCAATGCGGCCCTTGTCCTTGATCCCGAAAGCACATTCCTTAAGGGCAACTTAGGCATGTTCTTTTTGGAACTGGGTGACCTGCGGCTCGCCGAAAAGTGGATTGGCGATAATAAACAGGCCCTTTACGTTGCCACGGGCCGCTACGATGAGGCTTTTGCTTTGGCCAAGGCGGATCTGGAAGAGCACCCCGACAAGCCCGGAAATTTGATTGGTCTGGCGCGGACGGCGGCTCTTGTGGGTGATACCAAGCTGGCCCGCGCCACGTACGAAAAAGCCAGAGCATTACCGGACCAAAAAACCGATCCGTTGATGAATTACGAGGACGCGGCATTCCTGGGCGCGGTCCCGGCGGTGGAGTTGGCGCTGCTGATGCGCGAAGCTGGGGAGAGCAAAGCCGCTGAGGCGTTTCTCGAGGAAATTTGGGCGGGACTCGGTGCGTACCGCACCGAGCAGGAAAAAGAAGCGCACACCAATGCTCATCCCTATAGCGGTATTGACCACATGGAGGCCAGCATCCTTGCCGCCATGGGCCGGGACCAGGAAGCTTTGGCGGCCATGCGCAGGGCGGTCGATAACGGCTGGCGGCGGCTCTGGTTTACGGAGCGCTACCCAAGCTTTGACAATATTCGCGACACCGATGAGTTCCGCGCGCTGATGGATGAAATAAGGGTCCACATCGACAACGCCCGTGCGCAATCAATGGATTTTGAATCCAGGGTCGCGCCTTCAACCCCGGTGGCACCGGCCGCGCCCGCCCGCTCGACCGCCAAGCTTGCTCCGACTTGAATTCCACAAGCGATAAGCCCGGCGCCCAACCGCCCAGCCTTGCGGAACTGGAAGACATAACGCGCCGGGCACTCGCCGGCTTGCCGCCCGAATTCAAGAAACTGGCCGAGGGCGTGGCTCTGTTGGTCACGGATTTTCCCGACGAGGAAACCATGGCGGCCATGGAGATCGACGATCCCTTCGAGATTCTGGGGCTATATCATGGCCTCAGCCTGGACCAGAAGAGCGTTGCCGATGTTGCCGACGACGTGGACCGGGTGTTCATCTACCGCCGCCCCGTGCTTGACTATTGGTGCGAAACCGGCGAGCCCCTGGATCAGATCGTGCGGCATGTGTTGATTCACGAAATCGGACATCACTTTGGTTTGTCCGATGATGATATGGCGGCCATCGAGGCTGCCGGGTAGAATTCAAAGGCAAGGCGGGAGACGGGAAAATGGAAAAAGCCACTTTCGGCGCCGGATGTTTTTGGGGCGTCGAGGCCACCTTCCGTGAAGTTGACGGCGTAACCGACGTCGCCGTGGGCTATGCCGGCGGCCAACTGGATCGTCCGACCTACCGGCAGGTTTGCAGCAGCGCCACCGGCCACGCCGAGGTCGTCGAGGTGGACTTCGACCCGGACAAGGTGTCCTTTGAAGCCTTGCTTGAGGTGTTCTGGAACTGCCACGACCCGACAACCCTTAACCGCCAGGGCCCGGACGTGGGCACCCAATACCGCTCCGCCGTGTATTTCCACGGGCCCGAGCAAGAGGCCACCGCCTCAGCCATGAAACGGAGCCTTGACGAGTCAGCAAGATTCACGCGGCCCATTGTCACCGAAATCACTCAGGCGTCTGCTTTTTGGCGGGCCGAGGAATACCATCAACGTTATTTCGAAAAAAATGGTGGCGGGCATTGCGGGATTCGCTGACCCGGTCGCCGTCAGGCTCCTTAAATCAAGTCATGTACCAAGCGGCGTAACTCGGGCACGACGTCGGCCTCGAACCAGGGGTTGCGCTTGAGCCAGCCGTTGACCCGCCAGCTCGGGTGCGGTGTCGGCAGGAACGCCGGCAGGTATTCCCGCCAGGCCGCAACAGTTTCCGTCAGGGTAGGGCGCGCTGACTTGCCCAGGTAATGGGCCTGGGCGTAGCGGCCCACCAGCAAGGTAAGCCGGATGTTGGGAAGTCGCGCACGCACAGCTTCATGCCAGGCGGGCGCGCACTCCGGCCGGGGCGGCTTGTCACCGCCGCGCTCCAGCCGTCCGGGGTAACAAAATCCCATGGGCATGATGGCGAACCGGCTGTTGTCATAAAAAGTCTCCCGGTCCACGTCCAGCCACTGGCGCAGGCGGTCGCCCGAGGGATCGTTCCAGGGCACGCCGCTTTCGTGAACCTTGGTGCCCGGCGCCTGTCCGATGATGAGCACTTGTGCCCCGCCGCTTACCGCCAAGACCGGGCGCGGTCCCAAGGGCAGCTCAGCCTCGCACAGGCGGCAGGCGCGAACCTCGGTCAGCAGCGCTTCAAGCCTGGTCGATGCCATTGGCCAATAGCCGTTCGACAAAGCCGGGCACGGTCTCGGCTGCGCGGCCCAGAATGGACTCGTGAAACAGCGCGCTGCCCTCGGACGGCTCAAGGTTGAGCTCCACGGCTCGCGCTTGGTCCCGTCCGCGCACGTGGGCAACAAAGCCCGCCGCCGGGTAGACGTTGCCCGAAGTGCCGATGGACAGGAATAGAGTGCATTCGTCGAGGGCGGCGCAAATCTCATCCATGTGGAAGGGCATCTCGCCGAACCAGACCACATGGGGCCGCATGCCGCCCACGGCACCGCACCCACTGCACGGCGTTTCCAGTTCCAAGTCCCCGGTCCAGAGGGCCACGGTTGCGCAATTCTGGCAACGGGCCTTGAGCATTTCCCCGTGCATATGCAGCAGGTTTCGGCTGCCGGCCCGCTCGTGCAGATCGTCGATATTTTGCGTCACCAGCAGCACATCGCCGGGAAATTCCGCCTCCAGCCGGGCCAAGGCGCCGTAAGCGTCGTTAGGCTTTACGTTCTGCTGCAGATTGGCGCGGCGCTGATTGTAGAAGGCGTGGACCCGAACCGGGTCGGCGGCGAAACCTTCGGGCGTCGCCACATCGTTCAGATCCACCTGGGACCAGATGCCGCCCTTGTCGCGAAAGGTGTCCAGCCCCGAGTCCGCCGATATCCCGGCGCCGGTGAGGATGACAATGCTTTTATCACTGCCCATAATTGGTCTAGAGTCCTTCCGGTCCATATAGAACCATTTGACCGGAGTTGATTTGCGCCGTGGCAAGGCGCGTCTCGTCTGGCGATGTGGGACATCGGCTAAGAGACGCAACACAGCCACGGCGAAAAGAAACCCGGCCTTCGGTGGGGCAACTCGGCCCCTCGGGTGCGTTATGGCGCTCGCCCGATATACCATATCGCGCTTCACGCCCCGCCTTCCCGAAAATCCGATTTGCACCCATCAAATTGTTTCTATATGGACTGGAAAGACTCAGGTACCGCCCCTGGTGGGTGCTGCCTACCGATGCCGGAGAGATGATCGTGGTCAGAGTACTTTTTGTTTGCATGGGCAATATCTGTCGCTCGCCGGTGGCCGAGGGCGTCACCCGGGCGCTGGTCGAAGAGACGGGGCTCGGCGAACACATCCATATCGAATCCGCCGGCACCCACGGCTGGCACGTGGGCGATCCGCCAGACCCACGCTCCATCGAATCCGCCGCCAGGCGCGGTGTTGATATCAGTGCTCAGCGGAGCCGCAAGATCAAGCGTGGGGATTTCACCGACTTCGACTATCTGCTGGCCATGGACCGGGACAACATGGCCGAGCTCAATCGAATGGCCCCGGGCGACGCCTCGGCCACTGTCCGGTTGTTTCTATCCTTTGGCAACGGCGCTGCGCGGGCCGAAGTGCCGGATCCGTACTACGGCGCGGGCGATGGTTTCGAGGTTGTGTTGGATTTGGTGGACGATGCCGCGCGCGGCCTGCTCGATCATCTTCGGGCGGCGCATCAGCTGGCCGGGTAATATTTAGAAGATATCCCCGAACATCATCTTCATGTGCGGCATGATGTTCTCGACGATCACCGCCACGCCCTCCGCCGTTGGGTGAAGACCGTCGTCCTGATTAAGTTTGGGGTCGGCGGCAACGCCATCAAGGAAAAAAGGATAGAGCGAGACGCCGTCGTATTTGTCGGCGAGGCGGGGAAAAACATTCCTGAAGGCCTCGCCGTACTCCTTGCCGTAATTGGGCGGCGCTTCCATGCCCGTGAGCAGCACCTTGATCCCACGTGCGGTCAGGGTATCCAGTATGTTGTCAAGATTGTCATAGGTCAGCGCCGGGTCGACGCCGCGCAGACCATCGTTGGCGCCCAGTTCGACGACAGCGTAGTCGTACTCTTGCTGCAGCAGCCAATCGAGCCGTGCCCGCGCGCCGCTGGAAGTATCTCCCGAAACACCCCCATTAAATACCTGGACCGACAGGCCCTGCTTGGTGAGTTCACGTTCCAGTTGGCTGGGAAAGGCTTGCTCGCTGTCCAGCCCCAGACCCGCGGTCAAACTGTCGCCGAGCGCCAGAATCCGGATGGCGTCAAGCGCGGGCGTTTCATCCGCCCAGGCGGCAACCCCCCAAAGACCCCAAAATGTGACGGCGGTCACAATAATCCCACGGGTGATTCGCCGCGCCGCCTCCCGCTTGGTGTATAGTACGGCGCGTAATAGACCGGGCATTTCCTGGTGCCACATTGTCATGGGACTCTCCCGAAGATGAATCTCGAGAACACCACCATCGGCGAGACCGCCGAAGATATCAAGTCGATGATAGAGCTTGAAGACGTGCGGCTTACCTTGGAGAGCGGCGCCGGTGAGGTCAAGATCCTGCGGGGCGTGGATATGCGCGTGGTCCCGGGCGAGGCCATCGGCCTTGTCGGTCCGTCGGGTTCCGGCAAATCCACCCTGATGTCGGTGATCGCCGGGCTGGAGGTGCCGAGTAGCGGCTCCGTGCGCGTTGCCGGCGAGGAATTAAGCTGCATGGGCGAAGACGCGCTGGCTTTGTTCCGGCGCGAAAATGTGGGCATTGTCTTTCAATCGTTTCACCTGATAGGCGCCATGACGGCGCTGGAAAACGTGGCGGTGCCGCTTGAGTTTGCCGGGCGCGAGGATGCTTTCGAAGCGGCGGCAAGAGGGCTAGAGGCCGTGGGCCTTGCCGACCGGGTCACCCACTATCCCGGTCAGCTTTCGGGCGGTGAACAGCAACGCGTGGCGCTCGCCCGTGCCGTCGCCCCGGGACCGAAGCTTCTGCTGGCGGATGAGCCCACGGGAAACCTCGATCGTGATACCGGCGCCGCGATTATCGACCTGATGTTTCAATTGCACGACCGCATGGGCACGACGCTGCTGCTGATTACCCATGATCCCGAACTCGCCGGGCGCTGCGACCGCGTGGTCCATCTGAGCGACGGCCGTATTGCGGGCGAGGACCGGTAGTGCGGCGAGGTTCCTGAACATGCCCCTGGCCCTTCGCTTTGCGTTCCGGGAAATGCGCGGCGGCCTTGCGGGCTTTCGAATTTTTATCGCCTGCCTGGCGCTGGGCGTTGCCGCCATCGCCGGCGTGGGCTCGCTTTCCTCCGCCATATTCGAAGGATTGCGGGTGGAGGGCGCGGCGCTGCTTGGCGGCGACGTGGAAATGGAATTGAACTACCGCCGTGCCAATGGCGACGAACTTGCCTACATGAACAGTGCCGGGCTGTTGTCGCCGCTCACGCAGATCAGGGCCATGGCCTACGACGCGAATGGCGACGGGCGCACACTGGTGGAAGTCAAGGAAGTGGACGCGCATTATCCACTGTACGGCGGCGTTGTTCTGGACCCGCCGCTGCCGCTGGCCGAGGCCCTAGCGCAGACCGAGGAGAAAAATGGCCCGGCCTGGGGCGCCGCTGTCGACAAGACTCTGCTCGACCGTTTGGATTTGGCGCTTGGCGACGTTTTCACCATGGGCGATGCAAGATTCGTTGTTCGCGCACGCCTGTTGCGCGAGCCCGACCGGGGCAGCGACGCCTTCATGCTAGGCCCCCGGGTAATGGTGGCGGCACCGAGCATTGCGACAAGCGGCCTGGTGCGGCTTGGCAGTCTCGTTCGCTACCGTTACCGGCTGAAATTGAACCCGGGTGTTTCTCCGGCGGACTGGCGCGAGGCCACGGAAGAAAAGTTTCCCGACGCCGGGTGGCGGCTGCGCGACCGCGATAACGGCGCTCCGGGCGTGCGCCGGTTTGTTGACCGCATGAATCTGTTTCTCACCCTGGTGGGCCTTGCCGCTTTAGTAGTGGGCGGCGTCGGCGTCGGCAATGCCGTGCGCGGCTATCTGGACGGCAAGACGGAGACCATCGCCACCCTGAAATGCCTGGGCGCGCCCGGCGACACGGTGTTCCGGATTTATCTCTCGCAAATCATGTTGCTGGCGCTGTTGGGTATTGCCGCCGGATTGATCGTCGGCGTGCTGGCTCCCTTTGGTCTTGCCGGGATGTTGGGGGACAGTCTGCCCGTCGAGGCCCGTGTTGGTTTTTACCCGACGCCGGTGGCCTTGGCCGCCGCTTATGGGGTCATTACGGCACTTGCCTTCAGTATTTGGCCGCTCGGCCGCGCCCGGGAAGTACCACCGGCGGGCCTTTTCCGCGACCTTATCGCCCCCGCCGGCTTGAAGCCCCGTCGCGTCTACCGCCTGGCCGTGATGCTGGCCGGGGCGGCGCTTGCCGGGTTGGCCATCAGCACGGCGGTTGAGCGCTTTTTCGCGGTCTGGTTTGTGCTCGGCGTGGGGCTCAGTTTCATTATCTTGCGCGGCGCGGCGTCGGCGGTGATTGCTCTGGCCAGGCGGGCCGGGCGGCCGCGTCATCTGGCGCTTCGCCACGCGCTGGCCGACCTTTACCGGCCCGGCGCCGCCACTAGCAGTGTCATCCTTTCCCTGGGGCTGGGGCTGTCCCTGATCGTTGCCGTGGCGTTGATTGAAGGCAATATCGCCGCGCAGATCGACGACCAACTGCCGGATAAGGCGCCGGCGCTATTCTTCCTCGATATTCAGTCGGACCAGGCGACGGCATTCAAACGGACGGCCCTTGCCGTGCCCGGCGTGGAGGATATCGACAGCGTGCCGTCCATTCGCGGCCGCATTGCAGAGATTGCCGGGGTGCCGGCGGGCGAGGCCGTAATCGGGCCCGAGGCGCGCTGGGCGGTGCGCGGTGATCGCGCCTTTTCCTTCGCCGCCCAATTGCCCGAGGCCAGCGTGTTGACCGAGGGCGAATGGTGGCCGGCCGACTATGGCGGCCCGCCGTTGATTTCCCTGGATGCGTCCCTTGGCCGGGGCTTCGGCGTCGGCGTCGGCGACACACTCACGCTCAACATCCTGGGCCGCGACATCACGGCAACCGTCGCCAACCTGCGGCGCATTGATTGGTCCACCATGTCCCTCAACTTCGCCATCATCTTCGCACCGGGCACGCTGGAAAGCGCGCCGCACAGTTACATGGCCACGGCCCGCGTGGATGAGGCGGCGGAGAACGGCCTTTTCGAAGCGGTGACCGACAACTTTGCCAATGTCACGGTGATCCGCGTGCGCGAGGCGCTCACGGCGGCGGCGGAAATACTGCGCAGCGTCGGCACGGCGGCGCGGGCGACCGCGGCGGCGACACTGGTCTCGGGTATTCTGGTGCTGGGCGGGGCGATAGCCGCCGGGCACCGGCGCAAGGTCTATCACGGTGTTGTCTTCAAGGTGCTGGGCGCCACGCGGGCCGATGTGCTCAAGGCCTACTTTCTGGAGTACGCCCTGCTGGGCTTGGTGACGGCGTTGCTCGCGGGCGCGCTCGGCACGCTGGCGGCCTACATGGTGATAACCGAAATCATGGAAGCCGATTGGGTGTTCCTGCCCTCGACGGCGGTATTGGTCCTGGCTTTCAGTTTGTCGGCGACGCTGGTCTTGGGCCTTTTGGGCACCTGGCGGGCCTTGGGCGCCAAGCCCGCCCGGGTGTTGCGTACTGATTAGTTGGATAATTTGTGTCCTCGGCCTCCCTCTCCCCCGTCCCAGCCGCCCGATGAGGGTACCCTTGGGGTGGTTGGGACGGGGGAGAGGGAGGCTTCAAGGCCAAGGAAATGCCCCTATTTTGCTTGATTCCGGCGCCGATTGCCCCAATATAGGGGGCTGACATCATTCGATATTTGTTCCGCCGAGCGGACAAGGAGAGACCATGGCCGAAGGCTTTGAGAAACGTTACGACACCGTCACGCGCACCAGCACTGTCGCCGCCATCGACGAGGGCCTGCGCGAGCACATGCTCCGCGTATACAACTACATGGCCTCTGGCCTGGCGCTGACCGGTATCGTCGCCTATGCCACCGCGCAATCACCGGCTTTACTCAATTTCATATTCGGCAACACGGCAATCATGTGGATCGTCATGTTGGCGCCGTTGGGGCTGGTGATTTACATGAGCGCCCGGGTCAACGCCATGTCCTTCTCGGTCCTGCAAACGAGTTTTTGGATTTACGCCGGGGTCATGGGCCTGTCGTTATCTTCAATTTTCCTGATCTACACCGGGGCCAGCATCACCCGCGTGTTCTTTATAACGGCAAGTGTGTTTGGCGCCATGAGTCTCTATGGCTACACCACCAAGAAGGACCTGACCGGCTGGGGCTCGTTCCTGTTCATGGGGCTGATCGGCATCATCATCGCCATGGTTGTCAATTTTTTCATGGCCTCGGCGGCGCTTGACTTTGCTATTTCGGTTATCGGCGTGCTGATCTTTGTCGGCCTTACCGCCTACGACACCCAGAAGATCAAGGAAATGTATCTGGAAAGTGACGGCAGTGAAGTTGCCGGCAAGAAGGCGGTCATGGGCGCCCTCAAGCTTTACCTGGATTTCATTAATCTGTTCCTGATGATGCTGCGCCTGTTCGGCGGCCGCGAATAGAATAGGTACGCACAGTGTTGAAGCGCCCGGCACTTTTGCCGGGCGTTTTCATTTTCAGCACCTATGGTGTGATAATTAGCCGCCTTGCCACCCCTGTAAATTGTGTCTACCGTGATCGTACAGGATCGTTCTGGAACAACAATTTGGGGGTATGGCCATGAGCGAGTCGGGGACTCAACTGATGATTCCACGGGCGGTTGCCGATACATTGCCGGCAATGGTGCGTAATGAACTTGCTCAAATGCCGGCGCAATCCCAGGACGAATTCGTCGAGGAATACGAGAGGCGGAAAAAAGGCCTTGGTATGGCCTATTTGTGCTCCCTGCTCTATTGCCATTACGCCTATGTCGGACGAGCCGGTATGACCGGGATCATGTGGCTGGTTGCGCTTGTGACCCTTGGTATCGGGGCGCTCATTTGGTGGGTCGTCGACCTTTTTCGCATGCCCGGAATTGTCGGTAACCACAACAGCGACATGGCGGTCGACGTATTGCGGAATTTCAAGGCAATCCACGGCGGCTGATAATCGGTGGCCGTAAACGGTTATTTCACGAAAGACCGTTTGATTACAAATAGTTACACAAGACAAGCTGGCGAAAATCACGCAACCATTTGATTTCATTGGTATTTCGCCGAAGAACCGGTAAATTACGAAACGAACCCAATTGCCATTGTAGCCCTTGGTGGCTCTGGGTTTGCGGCGTATTTTTTTTGCGGTTTACGCCACTTATTCCGCGGCCTGGCCGGGGGCCGGTTCATCAAGGAAGGTGCGATAGCGCCCGATGTAAAACTCGCCGTCGTGGGCGATGGACTTGACGGCGTCGCGCGCCGCCATGGTTTCAACCCAGGTTTTGAGCCGTGGGCAATCCTTGGGGATGTCCACGCCGCGTAGCGCAGTGAGTGCGGGCATGCGCTCAAAATATGGATAAAAATTGATATCCACCAAGCTAACGTCCGCGCCAAGCCAATAGGGACCGTCGAAGCGCGAGAGACCTTCCGTCTCCATGAAGCGCATTGTGGCCAAGCATTCTTCCCGTGCCGGCTCCTGGTCCTCCGCGGTCTTTGCCATCATCAGCTTGATGGTGGCATCCATGAAGGCGTTATTGGCGTAGTCGACCCAGATGCGCGCCCAAGCCCGTTCATAGGCGCCACTCGGCATCAAGGGCGGCTCCGGGAAAACTTCCTCCAGGTATTCGTTGATGACGGCGGATTCATAGATCACCTTGCCCTGGTGGCGAATCACCGGCACCTTTGAATAGGGCGAAATGTCCTCGAACCAGTCCGGCTTGTCTCGCAGGTTAATCTCGGTCAGGGAAAAATCGACGCCTTTTTCAATGAGCGCAAGGCGGCTGCGCTGTGCATAAGGGCAAAACTCAGCACTGAAAATTTCCACCTCTGACATGATGGGCTCCTACCTTTGCCTGGGGAGGTCCGAATCTACTCCATTTCGGCGGGCTAGCGAAGGGCGGCGACGGAATCGCTTGAAATCCGCCGGTCTTGAACGCAAACTCCGCGCCGGGGAGGGAGGAGTTAACATGATCAACAAATACGCCACTGCTTTAGCCGCCGGCATTGCCGCACTGGCCATTTTCACGCTATCCCATGCCGCCGAATGGACCGACTACGGCGGCGACAAGGGCGGCATGCGATATTCCGACCTCGACCAAATCAACCGCGCCAACGTGGCCGATTTGGAGCAGGCCTGGGTCTATCACACGGGCATTGCCGAGCGCCGGGGCGAATTCGCTCAATTCGCGACTTTCGAGAACACGCCCATCATGGTGGGCGGCAAACTGGTCATGTGCACGCCTTTCCGCCGCGTGGTTGCTCTCGATCCGACAACCGGCAAGGAGCTCTGGGCGTTTGATTCCGGTGCTGAAGTACCGGAGGACGGCAACTTTCGCATTTACAATTGCCGTGGCGTCTCGCAGTGGCTGGATGAAGAAGCGCCGGAGGGCGCGCCCTGCCGCCACCGCCTGTTTGTCGGTTCCTGGGAGCCCAAGCTGTTCGCCATCGACGCCGCCGATGGCAAGCGCTGTGCCGACTTCGGCGACAACGGCGAAGTGGCCTTGGAAACCGAGGGCGATCTTGTTTACGTCGGCGAAATGGAGCTTACCTCCACACCGGCCATCATCAACGGCACAGTGGTCGTGGGCGCCCACATCAACGACAACATGCGCGCCGACGCGCCCCTGGGCCGGACCTGGGCCTTCGATGCCCGTAGTGGCGCCGAGCGCTGGCACTTCGATACCATCCCGAGGGACGGCAAGGATGAAGCCGCCGCCGCCACTTGGGCTGGCGACAGCGCCCAGCATACCGGCCACGGCAACGTCTGGACGACCATTTCCGTGGACGAGGAACGCGATCTGGTGATCCTGCCGACATCCACGGCATCGCCGGATTTTTATGGCGGCCAGCGTCCGGGCGATAATCTCTACACCGATTCCATTGTCGCTTTGAAAGGTAGCACCGGGGAAATGGTCTGGCATTTTCAGACCGTGCATCACGATATTTGGGATAACGACCTGCCGTCCCAGCCGTTGCTTGTCGATCTGCCCCGCGACGGCGAAATGGTGCCTGTCGTGGTGCAGAACACCAAGCAGGGACTTATTTTCGTGCTGAACCGCGAGACCGGTGAGCCCTTCTTTCCCATTGAAGAGCGACCGGTGCCGCAAGACCCGGTGCCCGGAGAATGGCTTTCGCCCACGCAACCCTTCCCGGTAAAGCCCGCGCCCCTGGTCAAACTGGGGGTACAACCGGATGATGCCTGGGGCTTTACGTTTATCGACCGCCTGGCCTGCCGCCGCAAGATCGAAAGCTTGCGTCACGACGGTTTTTACGCGCCATCGAGTTTTGAAGGCACCATCCTCATGCCGCCATACGTCGGCGGCACCAACTGGGGCGGTCCGGCTTTCGACCCGGCGCGAAATCTGATGGTTATCAATGTCGCCCACGTTCCCGGCGTCATTCGCACAGTGGTGCGCGAGGGCGCGGTCATTCCGGAGATAACGGAATTCGACCTGACCCAGTCGATGTTCTTTCCCCAGGAAGGAACGCCGTACCTGTCGGAGAATTTCTTTCTGCTGTCGCCCTTTGGCGCGCCCTGTACGGCACCACCTTGGGGCACGCTGGTCGCGGTTGATCTGGCCGACGGCAGCCTAAAGTGGGAAATACCTTTCGGCTCCATCGAAAAACTGATGCCGGTGGAGATTCCCTGGGAGTTGGGCGTGCCCAGTTACGGCGGCCCGATGATTACCGGCAGTGGCCTGATCTTTATTGCCGCCACCATGGACCAGAAGTTTCGTGCCTTCGACGTGGAAACCGGCGAGAAGCTCTGGCAAATCGGCCTGCCGGCGGGTGGGCAGGCGACGCCCATGACCTATGAAGCGGGCGGCCGTCAGTACGTAGTCCTGGCCGCGGGCGGGCACATCCTGTCGGGCACCAAGCTGGGGGACTCGCTGATCGCCTACGCGCTGCCGGAGTAGCCGGCGGAATTTTTGGGAGCCGGGCGATAGGGGGAAGTATTATGCGCGCGGTATTTTCGATCGTTGTGGCCATGTCGATCATGCTGTCGACGGCCGTTGCCCAGGAATGGGGCCAGTACGGCGCCGACAAGGCCGGGACGCGGTATTCGCCTCTCTCCCAAATCGACCGAACGAACGTCGGCAACCTGGAAGTCGCCTGGACCTACCGCACCGGCATCAAGGAGCGGGGCGGCAAGCCCGCTTCCAACACGGTTGGCGAAAACACGCCCATGATCGTGGATGGGCGGCTTATCACCTGTACGCCGCTTAACCGCGTCATCGCCCTCGACCCGGCGAGTGGCGAAGAGCTTTGGTCATTCGATTCGGAGGTGCGGCTGGATTTCGATATTCCGCTGTTCTACGTCTGCCGCGGCGTCACCGCCTGGGTCGATGAAGAAGCTGACGAGGGCGCTCTCTGCCGGCAGCGGCTGTTCATCGGCACCATGGATTCAAGGCTCCTGGCCATCGACGCCACAACTGGCAAGCGCTGCACGGGGTTTGGCGAGAACGGCGAAGTGCCCCTGCCCGTGGCCGTGGATCAGGTGTTTCCGGGCGAAGTGCGCGTGACCTCGCCGCCCGCGGTTTCAGGCGGTGTGGTGGCCGTGGGATCTTCCATTTTCGATAACATGCGGGTGCAATCTCCCAGCGGCGCGGTGCGCGCCTTTGACGCTCGCAGCGGCGCACCCAAGTGGTCTTTCGATCCGGTGCCGCGCGATGCCGACGATCCCATGGCTTCCACCTGGGGGCCGGAGGGCGCCAAGGTCAGCGGCCACACGAATGTCTGGGGCGTGATCTCGGTGGATGAGGAACGTGACCTCATGTTCCTGCCCACTACCAGCCCCTCGCCGGACTTTTGGGGTGGCCACCGGCCGGGCGAGAACCGCTACGCCAATTCCCTTGTTGCAATTCGCGCCGCGACCGGTGAGGTGGCCTGGCATTTTCAGATCGTGCATCACGATCTTTGGGATTTCGATACGGCGCCCCAACCGCTCCTGATCGACTTGCCCCACCGGGGTGAAACAGTGCCGGCGGTGGTGCAGAACACCAAGCAGGGGTTTGTTTTCGTGCTTAACCGCGAAACCGGTGAACCGATCTTTCCTATAGAAGAAAGGCGAGTGCCCCAGGGTACGGTGGAAGGCGAGTGGCATTCGCCCACGCAGCCTTTTCCGGTCAAGCCGCCGCCATTGGTCAAGCTTGGCCTGACGCCCGAGGAAGCCTGGGGTTTTACCTTTGTGGACCGCTGGGCCTGCCGCCAAACGATCGCGAATCTGCGCCACGACGGTTTCTATGCGCCGCCGGGGTTACGGGGCACTGTTACCATGCCGTCCTATGTGGGCGGCGCCAACTGGGGCGGTCCGGCCTATGACCCGGAACGGCGCATGATGATTGTGCGCACCAACCGCATTCCAGCCTTCTTGCGGCTGCTCTCGAAGGACGCCCGGGCCAACGTCGAAGGTGGTGAGGTCACGCTGGACTCAGCCATGATATTTCCCCAGGAAGGCGCGCCTTACCAATTGGAGACGGGCTTTATAATGTCACCCCTCGGTGCGCCCTGTTCGGCCCCGCCCTGGGGGGCCTTGACCGCTGTTGACCTGAACGACGGTTCCATAAAATGGGAAGTTCCCTTGGGTTCCATCGAACGCCTGGCGCCGATCCCCTTGCCATGGGAATTGGGCGTACCCGGTTTTGGCGGGCCCATGGTCACCGGCGGCGGTTTGATCTTTATTGCCGCCAGCATGGACCAGGAATTTCGCGCCTTCGACATCGACAGCGGCAAGAAGCTTTGGCAGGCATCCTTGCCCGCGGGCGGCCACGCCGCGCCCATGACCTATGAAGTGGATGGGCGGCAGTTCATCGTCGTTACCGCCGGCGGCCACATGGCTCTGCAGACGGAACCGGGCGACTATGTCATCGCCTACGCGCTGAACAGATAATCCATTCCTCTACACGAAAGCGGGACGGGTAAGCGCACTCAAATCAACTCTGAAACACCGCTCCAAAAAAGGCGCAGGGCAAGCAGGGTCAAGACGCTCCTGAAAGCCAGGCGAAAAATGTGCTCGGGCATCTTCAACAGAATGCGCCGGCCCAGTAGGGTACCGAGAAAACCGAAGACCACCATGCCGGCAAGCAAGAACAGGTAAGGCCCGAAGGCAAACCCCAGAATGCCGAAGGCGATGACCTTGAACAGGTGCTGAAAGGTCATGCAGGCGGCGAAACTGCCGACCACGTAGCGCCGCTCCGGGCTTATCTTTTCCACGAACGGCCCGGTCAGCGGCCCGGTGGCGCCAACGAACATGGTGGTGATCGAGGCGGCGATGCCCAGGGCAAAGAACTTCGGCGGCGAAACGCTTTGGCCTTTGAATCGGGGCGCCCACAGGAAGACCAATATAAAGCTCCCCAGGATCAGCTCCAGCACGTAGCGCGGCAGGGCGACCACCACATTGCCGCCGATCACGGCGCCGATGACGGAACCGGCGCCAAAGGCCAGTACCAGGGGCAGCACCAGATTGTGCCGGAACAGCCAAGCGCGCCCCAGGTTGGAACAGAGTTGCACCACGCCGTGGACCGGGATCAGGGCGGCGGGCGCCATGAATACCGACATGAAGGCCAGCAAAGCCAGGCCGCCGCCCAGACCGGCGCTCGCCGTCAGGGCCGAGGTGAAAAAGCTCAAGACCCAGAGGACGGGCACGACCCAGGGGGCAAGGTCGGGCACACTGGTGAAAATCTCGGGCACGGCGCCACCCTAATAGCAAAGCCCGATGCCGAAAAGCCTATCCTGCCCTTGACGAAGCCGGGCCGAGACCGCATATGGAGACCCGAAACCACTCTAAATGAACGGACAAGGGTATGACGGACGACACGGCAACGGAGACAATGGACAAGGACAAGAGCGGGGCGGAAACCCTGGGCTTCCAGGCGGAAGTGGCGCGCCTGCTCCACCTCATGGTGCACTCGGTCTACAGCGAGAAGGAGATTTTCCTGCGTGAGTTGATCTCCAACGCCTCGGACGCCTGCGACCGCCTGCGCTACGCGGCCTTGACGGATTCCTCACTCATGGAAGGCGAGGCCGACCTGCGCGTCACCATCGCCATCGACAAGAAGGCCAAGACCCTGACCATCACCGACAACGGCATTGGCATGAGCCGGGATGAATTGGCCAAGGACCTGGGCACCATCGCGCGCTCCGGCAGCGGCGCCTTTGTCGAGAATCTCACCGGCGACGATGCCAAGGACGTGTCCCTGATCGGCCAGTTCGGCATCGGTTTCTATGCCGCTTTCATGGTGGCCGACAAGGTGGAGGTCATCAGCCGGCGGGCGGGCAGCGACGAGGCCTGGTCGTGGGAATCAGATGGGCTTGGCGAATTCACGCTGGCAACCGCCAGCCGCGAGGGCCGGGGCACGACCATTCATCTTCATTTGCGCAAGGACGCCAAGGATTATCTGGATGACGTGCGCCTGCGCCAGATCGTCAAGACCTATTCCGACCACGTTGCCTTGCCCATTGTTTTGCTCGGCGCCAAGGACGGAGAGGACGAAACCCTCAACACCGCGTCGGCGCTTTGGGTGCGCCCCAAAAAGGAAATCACGGGTGAGCAGTACACGGAATTTTATCACCACGTGGGCCATGTCTTTGACGAGCCCTGGGTAAACATTCACTACAAGGCCGAAGGCAAGATCGAATATTCGGTATTGTTGTTCGTGCCCACCCAGCGGCCCTACGACCTGTTCGACCCCGAACGTAAATGCCGGGTCAAGCTGTACGTGCGCCGGGTCTATATCACCGACGATTGCGACGACCTGCTGCCGCCTTATTTGCGCTTCATGCGCGGTGTCGTGGACTCTGAAGACCTGCCCCTGAACGTCAGCCGCGAAATGTTGCAGAACAATCCGGTGATCACGCGCATGCGCCAAGCCATTACCAAGCGCATCCTGTCGACGCTGGAGAAGAAAGCGGAAAAAGACGCAGACGGGTACAGCACTTTTTGGGACGGTTTTGGCGCCGTGTTGAAGGAGGGCATCTACGAGGATCACGATCTGCGCGAGCGCCTATTGAAGCTGGCCCGTTTCCGCAGCACCAAGTCAGGAGACGGGACCGTCTCCTTCGACGGCTACCTCGCCAACATGGCCGAGGGCCAGGACGCCATTTACTACATTACCGGCGACGACCTGGAAGCTTTGCGCCGCAGCCCGCAATTGGAAGGCTTCGCCGCCCGCGATATCGAGGTGCTGTTGCTCACCGATCCGGTCGATGATTTTTGGATTCCGGCGGTGGCGGAGTACGAAGGCAAGGCGCTTAAGTCCGCGACCCGCGCCGGCGAGGACCTGGAGGGAATTGCAAAGGGCAAAGAAGATGCGAAAGACGACAAGGAGAAGAAAGATGACAAGGACAGCGAGGTTGCCGATACGGCTGTGGGCACACTGATCGCCTTGCTTAAGGAGACGCTCGGCGAATCGGTCAAGGATGTGCGCACCTCCTCGCGCCTCACCGACAGCGCCGTCTGTCTGGTCGCGGACGAGGGTGACATGGACATGCACCTGGAGCGCATGTTGAAAAAGCATCAGCAGCAACGCTCGGAAGTGGGGCTCGATACGCCGCGCATTTTGGAAATCAATCCAAAGCACGAGCTTATCGCGACCCTGGCCAAAGCCGCGGGCAAGAAAGGCGCCATGGACGACATGGAAGACGCCTGTTGGCTGTTGCTGGATCAGGCGCGCATCGTTGAAGGCGAGCCGCCCGCCGACCCGGCGGTCTTCGCCAAGCGGCTAGCCAAGGTCATGAGCTTGGGGGTGGCTAAGTAGCCCCTAACCCGCTACCAGATTCCGCAGCACGTACTGCAGGATGCCGCCGTTGTTGAAGTAGGCGACCTCGTCTTCCGTATCGATGCGGCACAGCAGATCGCAGGTCTGGGCGCTGCCGTCGGGGGCGGTGAAGGTCGCGGTGACCGTCATGCCGGGCGTGATGCCAACCGCCAGCCCCGCCAGGTCCACGGTCTCCTCGCCGGTCAAACCCAAGCTCGTGCGGCTGACGCCTTCGGCAAAACAGAGCGGCAGCACGCCCATGCCCACCAGGTTGGAGCGGTGGATGCGCTCGAAGGATTCCGTGATCACGGCCTTGACGCCCAGGAGCACGGTGCCCTTGGCGGCCCAGTCGCGGGATGAACCGGTGCCGTATTCCTTGCCCCCGACCACGACCAAAGGCGTGCCCTCTGCCATGTACTTCATGGCGGCGTCGTAGATGGACATTTCCTCGCCCGAGGGCATGTGGCGGGTAACGCCGCCCTCCGTGCCCGGCGCCATGAGGTTGCGCAGGCGGATGTTGGCAAAGGTGCCGCGCATCATCACTTCGTGGTTGCCGCGCCGCGAGCCGAAGGAATTGAAATCGGCGGCAGCGACTTGGTGTTCGTTGAGGTAGTCGCCCGCCGGGCCTTCCCTCTTGATGGCGCCTGCCGGAGAAATATGGTCGGTGGTCACGGAGTCGCCCAAGAGCGCCAGCAGCCGCGCGCCGCTGACGTCGCCACTGCTGCCCCCGGCCGTTGGGGTCATGCCTTCGAAATAGGGCGGATGGCGCACGTAGGTGCTGCCGGCCTCCCAGCCGTAGGTCAGTCCGGTGGCGGTCTTGATGCCCTGCCAGGCCTTGGTGCCGGCGAAAACATCGGCGTAGCGGGACTTGAAACTCTCCGGCGTCACGGCTGCGGCCAGCGCCTCGGCCACCTCGGCGTTGGTCGGCCAGATATCCTTCAGGTAGACCGGTTTGCCGTCCCCGTCCTTGGCCAGAGGCTCGCTGGTGATGTCGCGGGTGAGCGACCCGGCGATGGCGTAGGCCACGACCAGGGGCGGCGAGGCCAGATAATTGGCCTTGACGTCGGGGCTGATGCGGCCCTCGAAATTGCGGTTGCCGGAAAGCACGGAACAGGCCACCAGATCGCCCTCGGCAACGGCGCTTGAAATTTCCGGCGCAAGGGGCCCGGAGTTGCCGATGCAGGTGGTGCAGCCGTAGCCCACCAAATTGAACCCGAGCGCGTCCAGGTGTTCGGTTAGGCCGGCCTTGTCGAGATAATCGGTCACCACTTGGCTGCCCGGCGCCAACGAGGTCTTGACCCAGGGCTTGGCTTGCAGTCCCAGCGCCGCCGCCTTCTTGGCCACCAGACCGGCGGCCAGCATGACACTGGGGTTCGAGGTGTTGGTGCAACTGGTAATGGCGGCGACCACAACGTCGCCATGGCGCAGCTCAAAATTCCGGCCTTCAACCGCTGTCTTGTCCTCGGCGGTTTTCTTGAAGTCGTCACCAAGCACCTTTTCAAATGCCGTCGCCGCCGCGCTAAGAGCAATCCGGTCCTGGGGCCGCTTGGGGCCGGAGATGCTGGGCTCAACGCTCGAGATGTCCAGCTCCAGGGTGTCGCTGAAGTGGGGCTCGGGTGAGTCCGCGTCGCGCCACATGCCCTGCGCTTTTGCGTAGGCTTCGACCAGCGCCACGCGATCAGCATTGCGCCCGGTAAAGGCCAGGTAATTGATGGTCTCCCGGTCGATGGGGAAGAAGCCGCAGGTGGCGCCGTACTCGGGCGCCATGTTGGCGATGGTCGCCTGATCGGCGAGGCTCAACTCGTCGAGGCCGGGCCCGAAGAATTCCACGAACTTGCCGACCACACCCTTGCCTCGCAACATTTCAACGACACGCAATACCAGGTCCGTGGCCGTGGCGCCTTCCGAGAGGCCGCCGCTGAGACGAAAGCCCACAACCTCCGGCACCAGCATGGATATGGGCTGGCCCAGCATGGCGGCTTCGGCCTCGATGCCGCCGACGCCCCAGCCCAGTACCGCAAGGCCGTTGACCATGGTGGTGTGGCTGTCGGTGCCGACCAGGGTATCCGGGTAGGCGATGGTT
>CAYOOG010000016.1:0-28832 GCA_964405515.1 uncultured Alphaproteobacteria bacterium
TCAGTTGGTCCGTTGACGATGTCGACCTGTGGGAGGTCAACGAGGCTTTTGCGGTTGTGACCATGGCGGCCCTGCGTGAACTCAGTCTGGCGCACGAAAAAGTCAACGTGCACGGCGGCGCCTGCGCCCTCGGCCACCCCATTGGGGCGTCTGGTGCGCGCATCCTGGTGACCTTGCTCGCGGCACTGGAAACGTACGACCTCAATCGCGGCGTTGCCTCGCTTTGCATCGGTGGCGGCGAGGCCACGGCCATGGCCATCAAGCGCGCCGCCTAGGTCTGGAAACACCGACATGTTGTTAAGCGAGGAGCAGACACTCGTCCGTGATATGGCGCGCGACTTTGCGGCCGCTGAATTGGCGCCCAACGCCGGCCAATGGGACCGCGACTATCACGTCCCATTGGATAAGCTGAAGCAGATGGGGGAGTTGGGGCTCATGGGCATGGTCGTGCCCGAGGAATGGGGCGGCGCCGGGGCGGATTACGTTTCCTATGTGTTGGCCTTGGAGGAAATCGCCGCCGGTGACGGCGGTGTTTCAACCATTATGAGCGTGAACAACGCGCCCATGTGCTTGGCGATCATGGGATTCGGCAGCGATGCTCAAAAGGAAAAGTATCTGCGGCCCATCGCCCAGGGCGAAATCATGGCGGCTTTCGCCCTGTCGGAACCGCAAACCGGCTCGGACGCGTCGGCCCTGCGCTGCCGGGCAAAACCGAGCGGCAGCGGATACGTTTTGAACGGCAGCAAGCAGTTCATCACCTCCGGCAGTATTGCCGGGGTCACCCTGGTTTTTGCCGTCACCGATCCAGATGCGGGCAAGCGCGGCATTACCGCTTTTCTGGTGCCCACGGACAGTCCCGGCTACAGCGTGACGGCGGTGGAGAAAAAACTCGGGCTTCATTCCTCGGACACCTGCCAACTGATGTTTGACGATCTGGCGCTACCGGCCGACGCCATGCTGGGCGCGCCGGGCGAGGGCTACAGAATCGCGCTGGCCAACCTGGAGGCGGGCCGGGTCGGCATTGCGGCTCAAGCCGTGGGCATGGCCCGCGCGGCCATGGATGCGGCCATCGACTACGCGGGTGAGCGCGAGGCCTTCTCCAAACCGATTATTGAACATCAGGCGGTGGCTTTTCGCTTGGCCGATATGGCGACCGAGGTTGAAGTGGCGCGGCAAATGGTGCTTCACGCCGCCAGCATGAGAGACGCCGGCGTGCCGGCCCTGAAAGAGGCCTCCATGGCCAAATTGTTTGCTTCCGAAATGGCGGAGCGGGTATGTTCGTCGGCCATACAGACCTTTGGCGGCTACGGCTATCTGGCCGATTTTCCCGTGGAGCGCATTTATCGCGACGTGCGGGTCTGCCAAATTTACGAAGGTACCAGTGATATTCAGCGGATGGTCATAAGCCGATCGCTGACCTAGAACATTATCTGGCCAGATGGAATCAATTTGATGGGTGCGAATCGGTCTTTCGAGAAGGAGTGGCGCGAAGCGCGATATGGTGTATCGGGCGAGCGTCACGACGCGCCCGAGGGGCCGAGTTGCCCCACCGAAGGCCGGGTTTCTTTACGCCGTGGATGTGTTGCGTCTCTTAGCCGATGCCCCACATCGCCAGGCGAGAAGCGCCTTACCACGGCGCAAATCAACTCCGGTCAAATGGTTCCATCTGGCCAGATAATGTTCTTATGAAGGATAGGCGTTATGACGGTAATTTCGAAGGCCATCGACACAAATTCCAAGGACTACCAGGAAAGCGCCGCCCGCATGGGCGGGCTGGTGGACGACCTCAACGCCAAACTTGCCGAAGTGGCGCTGGGCGGCCACGAAGGAGCGCGAAAGAAGCATCTGGCGCGCGGCAAGCTGTTGCCCCGGGATAGGGTCCAGGCATTGCTTGACCCCGGCACGCCTTTTTTTGAGCTTTCGCCCATGGCCGCCTACGGCATGTACAGCGGTGACATCTCCAGCGCCGGCCTGATTACCGGGATTGGCCACGTCAGCGGCCAGGAATGCATCATCGTCTGCAACGACGCCACGGTCAAAGGCGGCACCTATTTTCCGATGACCACGAAGAAACATTTGCGGGCCCAGGAAGTTGCCCGCGAAAACAACCTGCCCTGCGTCTATCTCGTGGACTCGGGTGGCGTAAATCTGCCGACCCAGGACGACGTTTATCCGGACCGCGAACACTTCGGCCGGATTTTCTATAACCAGGCCAACATGTCCTCCATGGGCATACCGCAAATCGCCGTGGTTATGGGCTCCTGTACGGCGGGCGGTGCTTACGTGCCGGCCATGTCCGACGAAAACATCATGGTGCGCAACCAGGCGACGATTTTTTTGGGCGGACCGCCCCTGGTCAAGGCCGCCACCGGCGAAGTTATATCAGCCGAGGAACTGGGCGGGGCCGATGTGCACACCCGGACTTCCGGTGTCGCCGATCATTACGCCAACGATGACAATCACGCGCTGGATATGGCGCGGCGCCTTGTCGGTAACCTGAACCGCCGTAAGAAGATCGATCTGGCCTTGAAGGCCGCGGTCGACCCGCAGTTCTCGCCTCAGGAGTTGCGCGGCATTCTGCCCATGGATTCACGTCTGCAGTATGACGTGCGGGATATTATCGCCCGCATCGTCGACGGCAGCGAATTCGACGAATTCAAGAAGTTCTACGGCAATACCCTGGTGACCGGGTTCGCGCATCTCTACGGCTACCCAATTGGCATCGTTGCCAACAACGGCATCCTGTTCGGCGAATCCGCGCAGAAAGGCGCACACTTTGTCGAGCTTTGCACACAGCGCGGCATCCCGATTATTTTCCTGCAGAATATCACCGGGTTCATGGTCGGCAGCAAGGCGGAACACAGCGGCATAGCCAAGCACGGCGCCAAACTGGTGACCGCGGTCGCCTGCGCCCGCGTGCCGAAGCTCACGATAATTATCGGCGGCTCTTTCGGCGCCGGCAATTACGGCATGTGCGGACGCGCCTACGGCCCCAGGTTCCTGTGGATGTGGCCCAACGCCCGAATCTCGGTCATGGGTGGCGAACAGGCGGCCAGCGTCATGGCCACGGTAAAGCGCGACGGTATGGAATTGAAGGGCGAGACCTGGGATGAGGCCGACCAGGAAGTCTTCATGAACAAGATTCGCGAGCAATACGAAGTGGAGGGCCACCCCTATTATTCCACGGCGCGGATCTGGGACGATGGCATCATCGATCCGGCGGATACGCGGGCCGTGCTCGGCACCGGTCTTTCCGCGGCCCTTAACGCCCCGGTGGAAAAGACCACCTACGGCGTGTTTCGCATGTAGGGACGAGGCATGAGCGAAAAACAAGTATTGCTGGAGGAAAGCGGCGGCATAGCGACCGTCACCTTGAACCGGCCGGAGCGGCACAACGCCTTCAACGCTGAAATCATTGCTCTCCTGGCGGATGCCTTTGCCGAAGTGGCGGCGGGGGGCACGGCGCGGGCGTTGTTCGTCAAAGCCGTGGGCAAAAGCTTTTCCGCCGGCGCCGACCTGGATTGGATGAAGCAGGCAGGCGGTTATAGCGAGGATGAAAACGTTGCCGATGCCAAGGTTCTGGGCGAGATGCTGTATGCCCTGCACACCATGCCGTGCCCAACAATCGCCGTGGTGCAGGGCCAGGCTTTCGGCGGTGGCGTTGGGCTGATCGCGGCCTGCGATATTGCGGTGGGCGTGGCCGACGCGCGCTTTGCCTTAACCGAAGTGCGGCTCGGCATCATTCCCGCCGTTATTTCACCCTACATGGTGGCGGCCATCGGTGAACGCTCGGCGCGGCGATATTTTCAGACGGCGGAGACCTTCAGCGCGAGTGAGGCCTGCCGCCTGGGCCTGCTTCACGAGGTTGTGGCCGACGCCGAGGCCCTGGCGGAGGCCGAGGCCAGTATCGCCGATCATATATTGCGCGCGGCGCCGGGGGCGGTTGCGGCGGCCAAGGCACTGATCGGCGCGGTCGCGGGAAAACCCATCGACGGCAAGGTGATCGAAGACACCGCCCACCGCATTGCCGAGCGTCGCGCCAGCCCCGAAGGCAAGGAAGGACTGACGGCGTTTCTGGAAAAACGCAAGCCCTCCTGGGTTTCTGAATAATCATGTCCTTCCCTGAGCGAGTCCGAATTGTCGAGGTTGGTCCCCGCGACGGCTTGCAAAACGAATCCGCCTTCGTGCCCACTATGCGCAAGGTAGCGCTTATCGAGTCCCTGGCCGACGCTGGATTGAAATCCATAGAGGTGGGAAGTTTTGTCTCGCCCAAGTGGGTGCCGCAAATGGCCGATTCGGGCGAGGTGCTGGCCGCGCTCAAACCCCGCGATGGCGTGTCCTACCCGGTGCTGACGCCCAATATTAAAGGGTTTGAAGGTGCGCTGGCGGCTGGGGCCAAGGAAGTTACGGTGTTCGGCGCCGCCTCGGAAGCCTTCAGCCAAAAAAACATCAATTGCTCGGTTGCCGAGAGTTTCGAGCGCTTCGCGTTAGTGGCCAAGGCGGCGCTGGACGCCGGCGTCAAGGTCAGGGGCTACATTTCTTGCGTTCTCGGCTGCCCCTATGAGGGCGAGATCGCGCCGGTAAAGGTAGCGGAAGTGGTGAAGGCGCTCCACGATGTGGGCTGTTATGAAGTTTCTCTTGGCGACACCGTCGGCGTCGGCACGCCGGCGGCTGCGCGGGCCATGGTCGAGGCCGTGGCGGAAGTGGTGCCCCTGGAGAACTTGGCGGCGCATTTCCACGACACCTACGGGCAGGCTTTGGCGAACTTGGCCGCGGTTCTGGAAATGGGCGTCTCGGTCGTGGATTCTTCGGTCTCCGGTTTGGGCGGTTGCCCTTATGCGGCGGGCGCGGCGGGCAACGTTGCCAGCGAGGACGTGCTTTACATGCTGAACGGCCTCGGCATAGAGACCGGCGTTGACCTGCAGGCGCTGGTCGCGGTCTCCTGGTCCATATCGGAATTTCTCGGCCGCGCGCCCGGATCCAAGGTGGCTTGCGCCATGGCTGGTGGTGAGGGCGAGCCCGAATGACCGTACATCTGCTGCGGGTGGCGGTTGGAATCGATGATCTGGATCATCTGGCACGGGTGCAGCACCGGCGGCTGCAGGAAGGCCCGGAAGGCCCCTTTGTCATTACCCAGACGCGCTTTGCCCCCAAACGCGCCGATGAAGTGCTGGATGGCGGCTCGCTCTATTGGGTGATCAAGAACTATGTGCGGGCGCGGCAGCGGATCCTGGACATCCGCCGCTTCGAGGATACAGACGGCAAGACCCGTTGCGCTCTGGTGCTTGATCCGGAACTGGTGCGCACCGAGCCGCGGTATCGCCGGGCCCACCAGGGCTGGCGGTATTTGGAGCCGAAACAGGCCGCCGTTGATCTCTCGGAGTATATCGCCAAGGGCGCCAAGGGCCTGGCCAAGATGCCGCCGGAATTGCTGGAAGAGCTAAGGGACTTGGGGCTGGTATAAGTGCGGTGTCGTCGTCAGACCGGCACTTCCATATTGTCGATCAGGCGTACGCGGCCGATGCGCGCCGCCACCAGCACGCGGGCCGGGCGAACAACCTCGGCCACCGGCGCCAGGTTTTCCGAATCCCGTAACTCCATGTAATCCACGCTGTCGAATCCTGCGTTCAAAACGGAGTCGATCCCTTGCGCCAGAACCATGTCGGTTGCCACGTGGCGCTTGGCGATCATCTCTACAACTTCCTTCAGGATGCGCGGCAGGTGTGAGGCAATGGCGCGGTCGCTCTCCGACAGGTAGGCATTGCGCGACGACATGGCGAGCCCGTCGGCCTCGCGCACGGTCGGCGCGTGGACGATCTCCACCGGAAAATTCAGATCGCGCATCATCTGTTTTAGAGTCAATAATTGCTGATAGTCCTTTTCGCCGAACACCGCGACATCGGGCAGGGTCTGAAGGAAAAGTTTGGCGACGACGGTGGCCACGCCAACGAAGTGCCCGGGGCGCTGCTCGGCGCAGAGCCCTTCGGTAATGCGCGCGGCAACTGTAACGGAAGAGGCGAAGCCCGCCGGATACATGTCATCGGTATTGGGCAAGTACAGCAGATCAACGCCGTGCTGCGCCAGGAATTCGGCGTCCTCGCGTTCCTTTCTTGGGTAGCTGTCGAAATCCTCGCCGGGCCCAAACTGCGTCGGGTTGACGAAAACGCTGACCACAACCTTGTCGGCGTTCCTTTGCGCCACCTTGACCGGCGACATATGGCCGTCATGCAACGCGCCCATGGTCGGCACCAGGGCAACGCGTTTGCCCGCCATGCGCCATTTCCCGATGGTATCGCGCACGGCCTCCACCGATGTCACCACCGGCAGGGGAAAGGATTCGTAATCACGCAGGCTCACGACCTGGGGCATGGGGCCTCCAAAATTTCGGGCCGCAGACCTTAGGCGATCACGGCCGCCCTGCCAAGGGCCTCAGCCGGCTTTGTCCAGTCTCGGTAGCGGGCCGCGTTTGAGGGCCTCTCGGGCCATATGTTCGGCCATATCGTGCGCCAGCACGCCATCGGCGTCGGCGCGGCGCAAGAGATCGCGCACAACCTGATAAATTCTTGCCGAGTGTTCCATGGCGGCGTCAAAATCGTAGCCGCCGGGGCAATGCTCATAACTGAGGTCAATGATACCGCCGGCATTGACCACGAAATCGGGCGCGTAAGTAATGCCGCGCTTGGCCAGCATGTGGGCGTGGCGATCATCGGCCAACTGGTTGTTGGCGGCGCCGGCCACCACCTTGGCCAGAAGTTGCGGGATTGTTTCGTCGTTCAGCGTGGCGCCAAGCGCGCAAGGTGCAAAAACGTCCGCTTCGACGGCATAAATATCATCGATGTCAACCGGTCGGGCGCCAAACCTGTCACACACCTTTTGCACGGCCTCGGTCTTGACGTCGCAAACAATGAGCTTCGCGCCCGCATCGTGCAGATACTCGCAAAGCTTGGCGCCAACGTGGCCAACGCCCTGCACGGCCACGGTGAGGCCATTAAGGCTGTCGCGCCCAAGGCTGTGGGCACCCCTATGCGCGATGGCGGCGCGAATACCGTGGAAAGTGCCCCAGGCGGTCACCGGGGAGGGATCACCAGTGCCGGAGCCAAGACCGGCAATATGAGTCGTGGTCTGGGACATGACATCCACATCGTCGACGCTCATGCCCACATCCTCGGCCGTGACGTACAGACCGCCAAGAGTTTCCACGAACCGTCCCATGGCGCGGAGAAGTTCCGGTGTCTTATCCTTGGCCGGGTCGCCGATAATGACGGCCTTGCCGCCGCCCTGATTGAGGCCGGCGACGGCCGCCTTGTAGGTCATGCCGCGCGATAGCCGCAGCACGTCCTCGATGGCCTCATCTTCGCTGGCATAGGGGTGCATGCGGCAGCCGCCCAGCGAGGGCCCGAGGGTCGTGTCGTGGACGGCGATAATGGCGCGCAGGCCGGTGACCTTGTCGTTGTGAAATACGACATGCTCGTGGTTGTCGAAACTGGGTGACGTGAAGACACTCATGGCGCCGATCCATTCCCGGTGAAGCACAGAATCACAGACCTAATTAGTAAATAATCACGCCATCCGGGGGGCGGCAAGGGCGGACTAAGCGTTTGAAAAAATAACAAAATTCTTTCCAAGCGCGGTGTTTGGCATACATAAACTTGCGCGCCCAGGCGCGGCCTTGAAACAACCTTACGGGGGCCGGCCAACTCTCACGCAAGAGTGATACTGGATTGACTGGGCTGTGCGTAAGGAGGCGCCGATAATCCGTTGAATCACTCGGAGTCGAGCCATGCCCCTTCGCCGCCATGTGGCATTTGCCACAACTTTGATCGCCTTACTTCTGATGGCCTCCTTTGTCGGTGAGGCCAAACAGGTTCGTTAGAAAACCGACTGGCCTGAGACCGACCTGGATAAACGGTCCGTCGATCTGGACGAATTCCGCGCCGGCGGGCCACCGAGGGACGGCATCCCGCCCATAGACAACCCGCGCTTCGCCAAGGCCAAGAAAGTCTTTTCTATTGCCGGAACGACACCGGTTATCAGCGTATTCCTGGGGGGTGAGGCCAAGGCTTACCCGTTGCAGGTTCTGCTTTGGCACGAGATCGTTAACGACACCGTGGGCGGCGTGCCCGTGGCCGTGACCTTCTGCCCGCTGTGCAATACTACTCTGGTGTTCGACCGCCGCCTGGACGGCCGGGTCTTCGATTTTGGCACCAGCGGCATGCTGCGCAATTCCGATCTGGTGATGTACGACCGCCAGACCGACAGCCTGTGGCAGCAATTCCTCGGCGAGGCTCTGGTGGGTGAAATGACAGGCAGCGTCCTCAAGCTGGTGCCGGCGCGCGTGGAATCCTTTTACCAGTTCCGCGCCCGGGCGCCCGACGGCAAGGTCCTCATCCCCAACGACCGTATGGCGCGGCCCTATGGCAATACGCCGTATAAGGGCTACGACTCGTCGCGGCGGCCGTTCCTTTACCAGGGCAAACTGCCGAAGAAGATTGCGCCTCTGGCGCGGGTCGTGCGCGTTGGCGCGGAGGCCTGGTCCCTCGAGCTGGTGCAAAGGAGCAAACGAATGGAGACCGGCGGCGGCTTGGTTATCGCCTGGTCTCCGGGGCAAAACTCGGTCATGGACCAAGAGGTCATCGCGAGGGGCGCCGATATCGGCAACGTCACGGTGCAGCGCCCGGGCGCGGACGGGCTTCAGGATGTGCCCTACAGCGTTGACTTCGCCTTTGCATTCCACGCCTTTTTCCCGGAGGGCGTCATTCACTTGGACTGACGGGCTACTGGACCGTCGGAAAGACTCTGGGGCGGCGAGGGGCTAGACTGGTCCCATGATGGCTTGGCTCTTTCTGGGAATCTGTCTTTTAGCCGCAACGTTGTTGGCGGCGCGCTGGTTTGTCGCGGCTGATGCCCACAAATTAGCCCGGGGCTTACGATGGACCGCCGCTATCCTGGTTGGCGCGTTGGCGCTGTATCTACTTTTTGGCGGCCGCCTGGCGTTGGGCGGGCCACTAGCGCTCCTGGTTCCGATAATCCTGCGAATGCGCCGGGGTGGTATTCCAGGCTCGGGTCCGAGCGCGGAGGCAAAAGGCCCGATGACCCGCGAGCAGGCATACGAAATCTTGGGCCTGTCGGAGGGGGCGTCGAAAGAGGAAATCAAGGCCGCGCATCGGCGGTTATTGAAGAATCTGCACCCCGATCACGGTGGCTCAAACTACCTAGCGGCCAAAATCAATCAGGCAAAGGACTTCCTGCTTTCGAAGAGCGCCTGATTGGCGGGCATTGGGCTGAATTGAGCCGAGTTGGTGAGCCTTGCCAGCATCCCCGGTCCATGCCAAAACAGGCGGCTTCCCAACGCAATACGGGGATATTTTCGCAGGAACCTAGGAATCCGAGGTCTTCATGACCGCTAAAGTGCGTAAGGCAATTTTTCCCGTGGCAGGCATGGGTACCCGGTTTCTGCCGGTGACCAAGGCCGTGCCCAAGGAAATGCTGCCCGTGGTCGACAAACCGCTTATTCAGTACGCGGTAGAGGAAGCCCAGGCCGCTGGGATCGAGGAATTCATCTTCGTCACAGCGCAGGGAAAACCGGCCATTGAGAGCCATTTTAACCACGCGGTTGAATTGGAAGCGCTCCTGGACGAGCGAGGCAAACACGACGAAGTCGAGGCGCTCAATTCCTGGCTGCCGCCTGCCGCGAACGTTGTTTTTACGTTCCAACCGGAACCTTTGGGGCTTGGCCACGCGGTATGGTGTGCGCGCGACTTTATAGAAGATGAACCTTTTGCAGTCTTGCTCCCGGATGATCTTATCCTGGCCGATGAGCCGTGCCTGAGTCAGATGGTCAAGGTGCATGAGGAAACCGGCGGTAATGTTGTCGCCGCAATGGACGTGCCGAGAGAGCACACCTCGCGTTTCGGCGTCATCGATCCCGGAAGCGACGATGGTCGGGCTGTCGAAATTAAAGGTTTGGTGGAAAAGCCCGCGCCGGATAATGCCCCATCCACTTTGTGCGTGATCGGGCGTTACATTTTGTTGCCCGAAGTATTCGATCATTTGGACAAGGGCGAAAAGGGCGCCGGCGACGAGATTCAGCTGACCGATGCCATGGCCGCAGTAATCGGAAAAAGTCCATTTCATGGCCTGCGTTTTTCGGGCACCCGATTTGACTGCGGCGAAAAGGTCGGCTACCTCGCGGCCAACGTTGCCTTTGGCATGGAGCGGGACGAGACACGCGCCGGCCTTGCACAATTCTTGAATACTTTAGAGCTTGGCAATTAGGAAATTTTCCATGCGTGTTGCCATGATAGGAGCGGGGTACGTTGGGCTGGTTTCCGGCGCTTGTTTTTCCGAATTTGGCCATACCGTTACTTGTGTGGATAGCGACAAGGACAAAATCGCCGCCCTGAATGGCGGTGAAATCCCCATATTCGAACCCGGGCTGGCGGACTTGGTGGATGCCAATCGCAAGGCCGGGCGGTTGACGTTTGCAACGGAACTGGGCGAAGCGGTTCGCGAGGCCGGGGCCGTATTCATAGCCGTCGGTACGCCAAGCCGGCGTGGCGGCGGCCACGCGGACCTCAGCTATGTTCATGCAGCGGCGGAGGAGATCGTGGCTAACTTGCAGCCGGGTGCCGTCGTGGTAACCAAGTCCACCGTGCCCGTGGGCACCTGCCGCGAGGTCGAGCGCATAATCCGGGAGCACCGCCCCGACCTGGATTTCGACGTTGCCTCGAACCCGGAATTTCTGCGAGAGGGCGCGGCCATTGATGATTTCATGCGTCCCAATCGGGTCGTGGTTGGCACCGACAGCGAGCGGGCGCGGGCGGTACTGCGTGATCTGTACCGGCCATTGTTTCTGAACGAAACGCCCGTGGTTTTTACAACGCCGGAAAGCTCGGAACTTATCAAATACGCCTCAAACGCCTTCCTGGCCGCGAAGATCACCATGATCAACGAGCTTGCCGACCTTTGCGAGGTTGTCGGCGCGGACGTGCAGGATGTGGCGCGGGCCGTGGGTTTGGACCGCCGCATAGGCCCAAAATTCTTACATGCCGGTCCCGGTTACGGCGGCAGTTGCTTTCCCAAGGACACGGTCGCGCTCCTGCGTACGGCGGAACTCGTCGATGTGAATCTGGGCGTCGTTGAAGCGGTGGTAAGCGCCAACGAGAGGCGCAAGAAACGCATAGCGGAAAGAGTGGTAGAGGCCTGCGACGGCGATCTAGGCGGAAAGGCGGTCGCGGTTCTTGGCCTCAGCTTCAAGCCCAATACGGATGATATGCGTGAGGCGCCCAGCCTCGACATTATCGCGGCTCTGCAAGGCGCGGGCGCCGCGGTCAAGGTGTTCGACCCGGAAGCCATGACCGAGGCGCGGGGCCTGCTGGATAAGGTCGAGTTCTGCGCCGACGCCTACGACGCCATGAACGGTGCCGAGGCCGTGGTCATCGTGACCGAATGGAATGAATTCCGCGCCCTGGACTTGAGCCGCGTCGGGCAACTCATGAAGCGCAAAGTAATGATCGATTTACGTAACATATACGACCCCGGGGAAATGGCGGCGGCGGGCTTTGAGTATTTTGCCGTTGGCCGGCCCGCCAGGGACAGGTCTTAAGAAGTTGTCCAACACCATGAGTCACAGCTTCGACGCGACCGTTGTCCGCGAATACGACATGCGCGGCATTGTCGGCCAAACACTGTCAGAGCACGACGCCCGGGCTATTGGCCGGGCTTTTGGCACCATCGTGCGGTGCGAGGAGCAGATGGATAGCCCGTCGGTCTGTGTTGGCCGCGACGGGCGCTTGAGCTCACTGGATTTGGAAGCGGCGCTGGTTGACGGTCTGACAAGTGTGGGGGTGAACGTTCACCGCCTTGGGGTCGGACCCACGCCCATGCTCTATTTTGGCGTTTACCATTTCGCCGCGAACGGCGGGATCATGATTACCGGCTCTCACAACCCGCCGGACTACAACGGCTTCAAGTTCATGATCGGCAACCGGCCGTTTTTTGGCGAACAGTTGAAGGCGCTGGCGGCACTGGCGGCGGCCGGTGATTATGAGCAAGGGCAGGGCGCGGCCGAGGAGAACGATATTCTCGGCGACTACGTGTCGCGGATATTGCAGGATTTTCGCCCGCCCGAAAGTGATGTGAAGCCGCCCAGCGTGGTCTGGGACCCGGGCAACGGCGCCGCGGGCGAGGCGGTGCGGCGTCTGGCCGATGCCTTACCGGGCAGACACCAGGTCCTTAACGAAGAAATTGACGGCACCTTTCCCGCCCATCACCCGGATCCAACCGTGCCGGAAAATCTGGTGCAGTTGCAGGACACCGTGGCGGCGGGAGGTTTTGACCTGGGCATCGCCTTCGACGGCGATGGCGACCGCTTAGGTGTCATAGACGGTAAGGGGAATATCCTTTGGGGCGACCAGCTTCTCGCACTGCTGGCGGGGCCCATCTTGGCCGAAAACCCCGGCGCGACGGTCATCGCCGACGTCAAGGCCAGCAAGGTGCTGTTCGACGAAATCGCTCGTCTTGGTGGCCGGCCAATGATGTGGCGAACGGGGCATTCTCTTATCAAGAGCAAGATGGCGGAAACCGGCGCGCCCCTGGCCGGCGAAATGAGCGGCCATATCTTTTTTGCCGACAAGTACTTTGGCTACGACGATGCGTTGTACGCGGCGATGCGCCTGCTGGACGGCCTATGCCGGGGCGGCCCGCATTTGAACGAGCTTTATGCCGCCTTGCCCAAGGTCATGAATACGCCGGAATTGCGCTTTCCTTGCGCCGAGGAGCGCAAATTTCAAGTCGTGGAGGAGGTTCGCCGGCGGCTGGAGGATCAAGGCGCGGAGATGGTGGCCATAGACGGCGTGCGCGTGACCACGGCGGACGGCTGGTGGCTGCTGCGCGCTTCCAATACCCAGGATGTCTTGGTCGCGCGCTGCGAAGGCGCGGATGAGGCGGCGCTGGGCCGGCTGAAACAGGCTGTGGCGGCCGAACTCTCGGCCAGCGGGCTTGAATTCCCGGAGGCCACTTAGGCGCCTTGCAAAACGCCGTTTCGCGGGTGCAATAAATAGTTATGTTGCAGTGCACAAAATTTCTTGACTTTCGATGTAAATGCGCTATTTTATAGGGGTAATTAATATCGCATTGCAATATCTCGTCCGCTTCGGCGTAGCGAATCGCACCCGGGGCAGGACGTAGATCGGAAGGATAGAGAGATGACCACCAAAGCCAAGGGAACAGCAAAGACCATGAATGCCGGCGCCGAAGCGGCCAAGGCACTGATCGGCGCGGTCGCGGGAAAACCCATCGACGGCAAGGTGATCGAAGACACCGCCCACCGCATTGCCGAGCGTCGCGCCAGCCCCGAAGGCAAGGAAGGACTGACGGCGTTTCTGGAAAAACGCAAGCCCTCCTGGGTTTCTGAATAATCATGTCCTTCCCTGAGCGAGTCCGAATTGTCGAGGTTGGTCCCCGCGACGGCTTGCAAAACGAATCCGCCTTCGTGCCCACTATGCGCAAGGTAGCGCTTATCGAGTCCCTGGCCGACGCTGGATTGAAATCCATAGAGGTGGGAAGTTTTGTCTCGCCCAAGTGGGTGCCGCAAATGGCCGATTCGGGCGAGGTGCTGGCCGCGCTCAAACCCCGCGATGGCGTGTCCTACCCGGTGCTGACGCCCAATATTAAAGGGTTTGAAGGTGCGCTGGCGGCTGGGGCCAAGGAAGTTACGGTGTTCGGCGCCGCCTCGGAAGCCTTCAGCCAAAAAAACATCAATTGCTCGGTTGCCGAGAGTTTCGAGCGCTTCGCGTTAGTGGCCAAGGCGGCGCTGGACGCCGGCGTCAAGGTCAGGGGCTACATTTCTTGCGTTCTCGGCTGCCCCTATGAGGGCGAGATCGCGCCGGTAAAGGTAGCGGAAGTGGTGAAGGCGCTCCACGATGTGGGCTGTTATGAAGTTTCTCTTGGCGACACCGTCGGCGTCGGCACGCCGGCGGCTGCGCGGGCCATGGTCGAGGCCGTGGCGGAAGTGGTGCCCCTGGAGAACTTGGCGGCGCATTTCCACGACACCTACGGGCAGGCTTTGGCGAACTTGGCCGCGGTTCTGGAAATGGGCGTCTCGGTCGTGGATTCTTCGGTCTCCGGTTTGGGCGGTTGCCCTTATGCGGCGGGCGCGGCGGGCAACGTTGCCAGCGAGGACGTGCTTTACATGCTGAACGGCCTCGGCATAGAGACCGGCGTTGACCTGCAGGCGCTGGTCGCGGTCTCCTGGTCCATATCGGAATTTCTCGGCCGCGCGCCCGGATCCAAGGTGGCTTGCGCCATGGCTGGTGGTGAGGGCGAGCCCGAATGACCGTACATCTGCTGCGGGTGGCGGTTGGAATCGATGATCTGGATCATCTGGCACGGGTGCAGCACCGGCGGCTGCAGGAAGGCCCGGAAGGCCCCTTTGTCATTACCCAGACGCGCTTTGCCCCCAAACGCGCCGATGAAGTGCTGGATGGCGGCTCGCTCTATTGGGTGATCAAGAACTATGTGCGGGCGCGGCAGCGGATCCTGGACATCCGCCGCTTCGAGGATACAGACGGCAAGACCCGTTGCGCTCTGGTGCTTGATCCGGAACTGGTGCGCACCGAGCCGCGGTATCGCCGGGCCCACCAGGGCTGGCGGTATTTGGAGCCGAAACAGGCCGCCGTTGATCTCTCGGAGTATATCGCCAAGGGCGCCAAGGGCCTGGCCAAGATGCCGCCGGAATTGCTGGAAGAGCTAAGGGACTTGGGGCTGGTATAAGTGCGGTGTCGTCGTCAGACCGGCACTTCCATATTGTCGATCAGGCGTACGCGGCCGATGCGCGCCGCCACCAGCACGCGGGCCGGGCGAACAACCTCGGCCACCGGCGCCAGGTTTTCCGAATCCCGTAACTCCATGTAATCCACGCTGTCGAATCCTGCGTTCAAAACGGAGTCGATCCCTTGCGCCAGAACCATGTCGGTTGCCACGTGGCGCTTGGCGATCATCTCTACAACTTCCTTCAGGATGCGCGGCAGGTGTGAGGCAATGGCGCGGTCGCTCTCCGACAGGTAGGCATTGCGCGACGACATGGCGAGCCCGTCGGCCTCGCGCACGGTCGGCGCGTGGACGATCTCCACCGGAAAATTCAGATCGCGCATCATCTGTTTTAGAGTCAATAATTGCTGATAGTCCTTTTCGCCGAACACCGCGACATCGGGCAGGGTCTGAAGGAAAAGTTTGGCGACGACGGTGGCCACGCCAACGAAGTGCCCGGGGCGCTGCTCGGCGCAGAGCCCTTCGGTAATGCGCGCGGCAACTGTAACGGAAGAGGCGAAGCCCGCCGGATACATGTCATCGGTATTGGGCAAGTACAGCAGATCAACGCCGTGCTGCGCCAGGAATTCGGCGTCCTCGCGTTCCTTTCTTGGGTAGCTGTCGAAATCCTCGCCGGGCCCAAACTGCGTCGGGTTGACGAAAACGCTGACCACAACCTTGTCGGCGTTCCTTTGCGCCACCTTGACCGGCGACATATGGCCGTCATGCAACGCGCCCATGGTCGGCACCAGGGCAACGCGTTTGCCCGCCATGCGCCATTTCCCGATGGTATCGCGCACGGCCTCCACCGATGTCACCACCGGCAGGGGAAAGGATTCGTAATCACGCAGGCTCACGACCTGGGGCATGGGGCCTCCAAAATTTCGGGCCGCAGACCTTAGGCGATCACGGCCGCCCTGCCAAGGGCCTCAGCCGGCTTTGTCCAGTCTCGGTAGCGGGCCGCGTTTGAGGGCCTCTCGGGCCATATGTTCGGCCATATCGTGCGCCAGCACGCCATCGGCGTCGGCGCGGCGCAAGAGATCGCGCACAACCTGATAAATTCTTGCCGAGTGTTCCATGGCGGCGTCAAAATCGTAGCCGCCGGGGCAATGCTCATAACTGAGGTCAATGATACCGCCGGCATTGACCACGAAATCGGGCGCGTAAGTAATGCCGCGCTTGGCCAGCATGTGGGCGTGGCGATCATCGGCCAACTGGTTGTTGGCGGCGCCGGCCACCACCTTGGCCAGAAGTTGCGGGATTGTTTCGTCGTTCAGCGTGGCGCCAAGCGCGCAAGGTGCAAAAACGTCCGCTTCGACGGCATAAATATCATCGATGTCAACCGGTCGGGCGCCAAACCTGTCACACACCTTTTGCACGGCCTCGGTCTTGACGTCGCAAACAATGAGCTTCGCGCCCGCATCGTGCAGATACTCGCAAAGCTTGGCGCCAACGTGGCCAACGCCCTGCACGGCCACGGTGAGGCCATTAAGGCTGTCGCGCCCAAGGCTGTGGGCACCCCTATGCGCGATGGCGGCGCGAATACCGTGGAAAGTGCCCCAGGCGGTCACCGGGGAGGGATCACCAGTGCCGGAGCCAAGACCGGCAATATGAGTCGTGGTCTGGGACATGACATCCACATCGTCGACGCTCATGCCCACATCCTCGGCCGTGACGTACAGACCGCCAAGAGTTTCCACGAACCGTCCCATGGCGCGGAGAAGTTCCGGTGTCTTATCCTTGGCCGGGTCGCCGATAATGACGGCCTTGCCGCCGCCCTGATTGAGGCCGGCGACGGCCGCCTTGTAGGTCATGCCGCGCGATAGCCGCAGCACGTCCTCGATGGCCTCATCTTCGCTGGCATAGGGGTGCATGCGGCAGCCGCCCAGCGAGGGCCCGAGGGTCGTGTCGTGGACGGCGATAATGGCGCGCAGGCCGGTGACCTTGTCGTTGTGAAATACGACATGCTCGTGGTTGTCGAAACTGGGTGACGTGAAGACACTCATGGCGCCGATCCATTCCCGGTGAAGCACAGAATCACAGACCTAATTAGTAAATAATCACGCCATCCGGGGGGCGGCAAGGGCGGACTAAGCGTTTGAAAAAATAACAAAATTCTTTCCAAGCGCGGTGTTTGGCATACATAAACTTGCGCGCCCAGGCGCGGCCTTGAAACAACCTTACGGGGGCCGGCCAACTCTCACGCAAGAGTGATACTGGATTGACTGGGCTGTGCGTAAGGAGGCGCCGATAATCCGTTGAATCACTCGGAGTCGAGCCATGCCCCTTCGCCGCCATGTGGCATTTGCCACAACTTTGATCGCCTTACTTCTGATGGCCTCCTTTGTCGGTGAGGCCAAACAGGTTCGTTAGAAAACCGACTGGCCTGAGACCGACCTGGATAAACGGTCCGTCGATCTGGACGAATTCCGCGCCGGCGGGCCACCGAGGGACGGCATCCCGCCCATAGACAACCCGCGCTTCGCCAAGGCCAAGAAAGTCTTTTCTATTGCCGGAACGACACCGGTTATCAGCGTATTCCTGGGGGGTGAGGCCAAGGCTTACCCGTTGCAGGTTCTGCTTTGGCACGAGATCGTTAACGACACCGTGGGCGGCGTGCCCGTGGCCGTGACCTTCTGCCCGCTGTGCAATACTACTCTGGTGTTCGACCGCCGCCTGGACGGCCGGGTCTTCGATTTTGGCACCAGCGGCATGCTGCGCAATTCCGATCTGGTGATGTACGACCGCCAGACCGACAGCCTGTGGCAGCAATTCCTCGGCGAGGCTCTGGTGGGTGAAATGACAGGCAGCGTCCTCAAGCTGGTGCCGGCGCGCGTGGAATCCTTTTACCAGTTCCGCGCCCGGGCGCCCGACGGCAAGGTCCTCATCCCCAACGACCGTATGGCGCGGCCCTATGGCAATACGCCGTATAAGGGCTACGACTCGTCGCGGCGGCCGTTCCTTTACCAGGGCAAACTGCCGAAGAAGATTGCGCCTCTGGCGCGGGTCGTGCGCGTTGGCGCGGAGGCCTGGTCCCTCGAGCTGGTGCAAAGGAGCAAACGAATGGAGACCGGCGGCGGCTTGGTTATCGCCTGGTCTCCGGGGCAAAACTCGGTCATGGACCAAGAGGTCATCGCGAGGGGCGCCGATATCGGCAACGTCACGGTGCAGCGCCCGGGCGCGGACGGGCTTCAGGATGTGCCCTACAGCGTTGACTTCGCCTTTGCATTCCACGCCTTTTTCCCGGAGGGCGTCATTCACTTGGACTGACGGGCTACTGGACCGTCGGAAAGACTCTGGGGCGGCGAGGGGCTAGACTGGTCCCATGATGGCTTGGCTCTTTCTGGGAATCTGTCTTTTAGCCGCAACGTTGTTGGCGGCGCGCTGGTTTGTCGCGGCTGATGCCCACAAATTAGCCCGGGGCTTACGATGGACCGCCGCTATCCTGGTTGGCGCGTTGGCGCTGTATCTACTTTTTGGCGGCCGCCTGGCGTTGGGCGGGCCACTAGCGCTCCTGGTTCCGATAATCCTGCGAATGCGCCGGGGTGGTATTCCAGGCTCGGGTCCGAGCGCGGAGGCAAAAGGCCCGATGACCCGCGAGCAGGCATACGAAATCTTGGGCCTGTCGGAGGGGGCGTCGAAAGAGGAAATCAAGGCCGCGCATCGGCGGTTATTGAAGAATCTGCACCCCGATCACGGTGGCTCAAACTACCTAGCGGCCAAAATCAATCAGGCAAAGGACTTCCTGCTTTCGAAGAGCGCCTGATTGGCGGGCATTGGGCTGAATTGAGCCGAGTTGGTGAGCCTTGCCAGCATCCCCGGTCCATGCCAAAACAGGCGGCTTCCCAACGCAATACGGGGATATTTTCGCAGGAACCTAGGAATCCGAGGTCTTCATGACCGCTAAAGTGCGTAAGGCAATTTTTCCCGTGGCAGGCATGGGTACCCGGTTTCTGCCGGTGACCAAGGCCGTGCCCAAGGAAATGCTGCCCGTGGTCGACAAACCGCTTATTCAGTACGCGGTAGAGGAAGCCCAGGCCGCTGGGATCGAGGAATTCATCTTCGTCACAGCGCAGGGAAAACCGGCCATTGAGAGCCATTTTAACCACGCGGTTGAATTGGAAGCGCTCCTGGACGAGCGAGGCAAACACGACGAAGTCGAGGCGCTCAATTCCTGGCTGCCGCCTGCCGCGAACGTTGTTTTTACGTTCCAACCGGAACCTTTGGGGCTTGGCCACGCGGTATGGTGTGCGCGCGACTTTATAGAAGATGAACCTTTTGCAGTCTTGCTCCCGGATGATCTTATCCTGGCCGATGAGCCGTGCCTGAGTCAGATGGTCAAGGTGCATGAGGAAACCGGCGGTAATGTTGTCGCCGCAATGGACGTGCCGAGAGAGCACACCTCGCGTTTCGGCGTCATCGATCCCGGAAGCGACGATGGTCGGGCTGTCGAAATTAAAGGTTTGGTGGAAAAGCCCGCGCCGGATAATGCCCCATCCACTTTGTGCGTGATCGGGCGTTACATTTTGTTGCCCGAAGTATTCGATCATTTGGACAAGGGCGAAAAGGGCGCCGGCGACGAGATTCAGCTGACCGATGCCATGGCCGCAGTAATCGGAAAAAGTCCATTTCATGGCCTGCGTTTTTCGGGCACCCGATTTGACTGCGGCGAAAAGGTCGGCTACCTCGCGGCCAACGTTGCCTTTGGCATGGAGCGGGACGAGACACGCGCCGGCCTTGCACAATTCTTGAATACTTTAGAGCTTGGCAATTAGGAAATTTTCCATGCGTGTTGCCATGATAGGAGCGGGGTACGTTGGGCTGGTTTCCGGCGCTTGTTTTTCCGAATTTGGCCATACCGTTACTTGTGTGGATAGCGACAAGGACAAAATCGCCGCCCTGAATGGCGGTGAAATCCCCATATTCGAACCCGGGCTGGCGGACTTGGTGGATGCCAATCGCAAGGCCGGGCGGTTGACGTTTGCAACGGAACTGGGCGAAGCGGTTCGCGAGGCCGGGGCCGTATTCATAGCCGTCGGTACGCCAAGCCGGCGTGGCGGCGGCCACGCGGACCTCAGCTATGTTCATGCAGCGGCGGAGGAGATCGTGGCTAACTTGCAGCCGGGTGCCGTCGTGGTAACCAAGTCCACCGTGCCCGTGGGCACCTGCCGCGAGGTCGAGCGCATAATCCGGGAGCACCGCCCCGACCTGGATTTCGACGTTGCCTCGAACCCGGAATTTCTGCGAGAGGGCGCGGCCATTGATGATTTCATGCGTCCCAATCGGGTCGTGGTTGGCACCGACAGCGAGCGGGCGCGGGCGGTACTGCGTGATCTGTACCGGCCATTGTTTCTGAACGAAACGCCCGTGGTTTTTACAACGCCGGAAAGCTCGGAACTTATCAAATACGCCTCAAACGCCTTCCTGGCCGCGAAGATCACCATGATCAACGAGCTTGCCGACCTTTGCGAGGTTGTCGGCGCGGACGTGCAGGATGTGGCGCGGGCCGTGGGTTTGGACCGCCGCATAGGCCCAAAATTCTTACATGCCGGTCCCGGTTACGGCGGCAGTTGCTTTCCCAAGGACACGGTCGCGCTCCTGCGTACGGCGGAACTCGTCGATGTGAATCTGGGCGTCGTTGAAGCGGTGGTAAGCGCCAACGAGAGGCGCAAGAAACGCATAGCGGAAAGAGTGGTAGAGGCCTGCGACGGCGATCTAGGCGGAAAGGCGGTCGCGGTTCTTGGCCTCAGCTTCAAGCCCAATACGGATGATATGCGTGAGGCGCCCAGCCTCGACATTATCGCGGCTCTGCAAGGCGCGGGCGCCGCGGTCAAGGTGTTCGACCCGGAAGCCATGACCGAGGCGCGGGGCCTGCTGGATAAGGTCGAGTTCTGCGCCGACGCCTACGACGCCATGAACGGTGCCGAGGCCGTGGTCATCGTGACCGAATGGAATGAATTCCGCGCCCTGGACTTGAGCCGCGTCGGGCAACTCATGAAGCGCAAAGTAATGATCGATTTACGTAACATATACGACCCCGGGGAAATGGCGGCGGCGGGCTTTGAGTATTTTGCCGTTGGCCGGCCCGCCAGGGACAGGTCTTAAGAAGTTGTCCAACACCATGAGTCACAGCTTCGACGCGACCGTTGTCCGCGAATACGACATGCGCGGCATTGTCGGCCAAACACTGTCAGAGCACGACGCCCGGGCTATTGGCCGGGCTTTTGGCACCATCGTGCGGTGCGAGGAGCAGATGGATAGCCCGTCGGTCTGTGTTGGCCGCGACGGGCGCTTGAGCTCACTGGATTTGGAAGCGGCGCTGGTTGACGGTCTGACAAGTGTGGGGGTGAACGTTCACCGCCTTGGGGTCGGACCCACGCCCATGCTCTATTTTGGCGTTTACCATTTCGCCGCGAACGGCGGGATCATGATTACCGGCTCTCACAACCCGCCGGACTACAACGGCTTCAAGTTCATGATCGGCAACCGGCCGTTTTTTGGCGAACAGTTGAAGGCGCTGGCGGCACTGGCGGCGGCCGGTGATTATGAGCAAGGGCAGGGCGCGGCCGAGGAGAACGATATTCTCGGCGACTACGTGTCGCGGATATTGCAGGATTTTCGCCCGCCCGAAAGTGATGTGAAGCCGCCCAGCGTGGTCTGGGACCCGGGCAACGGCGCCGCGGGCGAGGCGGTGCGGCGTCTGGCCGATGCCTTACCGGGCAGACACCAGGTCCTTAACGAAGAAATTGACGGCACCTTTCCCGCCCATCACCCGGATCCAACCGTGCCGGAAAATCTGGTGCAGTTGCAGGACACCGTGGCGGCGGGAGGTTTTGACCTGGGCATCGCCTTCGACGGCGATGGCGACCGCTTAGGTGTCATAGACGGTAAGGGGAATATCCTTTGGGGCGACCAGCTTCTCGCACTGCTGGCGGGGCCCATCTTGGCCGAAAACCCCGGCGCGACGGTCATCGCCGACGTCAAGGCCAGCAAGGTGCTGTTCGACGAAATCGCTCGTCTTGGTGGCCGGCCAATGATGTGGCGAACGGGGCATTCTCTTATCAAGAGCAAGATGGCGGAAACCGGCGCGCCCCTGGCCGGCGAAATGAGCGGCCATATCTTTTTTGCCGACAAGTACTTTGGCTACGACGATGCGTTGTACGCGGCGATGCGCCTGCTGGACGGCCTATGCCGGGGCGGCCCGCATTTGAACGAGCTTTATGCCGCCTTGCCCAAGGTCATGAATACGCCGGAATTGCGCTTTCCTTGCGCCGAGGAGCGCAAATTTCAAGTCGTGGAGGAGGTTCGCCGGCGGCTGGAGGATCAAGGCGCGGAGATGGTGGCCATAGACGGCGTGCGCGTGACCACGGCGGACGGCTGGTGGCTGCTGCGCGCTTCCAATACCCAGGATGTCTTGGTCGCGCGCTGCGAAGGCGCGGATGAGGCGGCGCTGGGCCGGCTGAAACAGGCTGTGGCGGCCGAACTCTCGGCCAGCGGGCTTGAATTCCCGGAGGCCACTTAGGCGCCTTGCAAAACGCCGTTTCGCGGGTGCAATAAATAGTTATGTTGCAGTGCACAAAATTTCTTGACTTTCGATGTAAATGCGCTATTTTATAGGGGTAATTAATATCGCATTGCAATATCTCGTCCGCTTCGGCGTAGCGAATCGCACCCGGGGCAGGACGTAGATCGGAAGGATAGAGAGATGACCACCAAAGCCAAGGGAACAGCAAAGACCATGAATGCCGGCGCCGAAGCGGCCAAGGCAGCGGCGGCGACATTCGGCCCCGCTTTTGACGAGGGCTTTAAGGCCTTTCGCGAGCGTTTCGGCAGCCTGACCGGCGGTTACGAGGATTTCGCGCAGATTGGGCGCGACAATCTGGACGCCGCGATGGCATCCGGCAATCTGGCGGTGAAGGCCCTTCAGGACCTTAACGCCGAGGTCTTGGCCTATTCGAAGCAGTCCATGGAAGTGGGCGGCGAAACCGCCAAGGCAATGATGAAAGCCAAGGATTTCAAGGATATCGTGGACCTGCAGTCAGAGTACGCCAAAAAGACCCTGGACGGTGCGGCCCGCGAATATACCAAGCTTGGTGAAATAGCCACAAACGCGACGCGGGAATCATTTGACCCCATTAATCGGCGGGTGAACGAGACTTTGGAGCAATTTACCAAGGCCAACGGCGCCTAGGATCTCCCCCCAGGTCCACGGCGGCCCGTCGAGTATCAGGCCCGGTGAGTTTTCTCGCCGGGCCTTTTTTCTGCCCGGCGCTGCAATCTGCGGTACAATTCCTGGCATTCCAGCCTATATGGTAGGCAAATGTTAGGAATTTGGAATTACTTTTGAAGCGGTGGAAGCGGCAGTTAAGACCTGCCAATAGTCAAATGTCATGAGCAATATCCGTCGCGGCGACGAAAACAATCCGGAAACAGGTATCGTCACCAAGACGAAGCCGAAGACGGCCAAGCCGTCAATGTATAAAGTGCTGCTGCTCAATGACGATTACACGCCCATGGAATTCGTGGTCATGGTTTTGGAAAAAGTGTTCCATATGCAGATTGAAAAGGCGACACAGGTGATGCTTCACGTTCACCAGCGTGGTGTTGGGGTCTGCGGCATTTTTACCTACGAGATTGCCGAGACCAAGGTGGCCCAGGTTGTCGATATGGCGCAGAAGCATCAACATCCCCTCCAATGCACAATGGAAAAAGCCTGAGTATTCATGCCTCTCTTCTCACCCATTCTGGAAGAATCCCTGCATCGTGCCCTGGCCATTGCCAACGAGCATGGCCACGAGTTCGCGACCCTGGAACACCTTTTGCTGGCGCTTCTGGATGATCGGGACGCGGCCGCCGTAATTAAGGCTTGTAATGCTGATTTGGAAGCCTTGCGGGAATCCCTGGTGCAATATATCGAGGAGGAGATCCGCAATCTGATCGTTGAGTCCAGCGGCGACGCAAAACCCACGGCTGGATTCCAACGGGTCATTCAGCGCGCGGTAATTCATGTTCAATCTTCGGGCCGGGAGGAAGTGACCGGCGCAAACGTTTTGGTGGCGATATTTGCCGAGCGTGAAAGCCACGCCGCCTACTTCCTGCAAGAGCAGGATATGACGCGGCTCGACGCGGTCAGTTATATATCCCATGGTATAGCCAAGGCGCCCGGCATGGCCGAAGGCCGCCCGGTGCACGGTGCTGATGAAGAGAGCGAAGAGGAACAGGCGAAGGGCGCTAACGAGGCGCTGGCATCTTACTGCGTCGACTTGAATCAAAAGGCGCGCGACGGCCGCATCGACCCTCTGATCGGCCGGGAAGCGGAACTCGAACGCACCATTCAAATTCTTTGCCGCCGGCAGAAAAACAATCCCCTGTTCGTCGGCGATTCGGGTGTTGGCAAGACAGCGATTGCCGAGGGGCTTGCGCGGCGCATCGTCGAAGGAAGCACACCGGATGTCCTCAACAACGCTACAATTTTTAGCCTTGATATGGGGGCGCTGCTTGCCGGGACACGTTACCGGGGCGATTTTGAGGAACGCATGAAAGCCGTGGTCTCAGAGTTGGAAAATCACGACGGCGCGATTCTCTTCATCGACGAAATTCACACCGTGATCGGCGCCGGCGCCACCAGCGGCGGGGCCATGGATGCGTCCAATCTGCTGAAGCCGGCGCTCGCCAGCGGCACTTTGCGTTGCATGGGCTCCACCACTTACAAGGAATTCCGCAGCTACTTTGAAAAGGACCGCGCCCTGTTGCGGCGGTTCCAGAAAATCGATATCCGCGAGCCGTCGGAACAAGACACCATCAAGATTCTCATGGGGCTAAAGCCGTACTTCGAGGAATTCCATCGACTTCGTTACACCGCTGAGGCCATCAAGTCCGCGGTCCATCTTGCGGCGCGGTATATAAACGACCGCCGATTGCCGGATAAAGCCATCGACGTCATAGACGAGGCCGGTGCCTCGCAGATGCTGGTGCCCGAGGCGAGGCGGCGCAAGACTATCGGGGTCAAGGAAATCGAGGGCGTCGTCGCCAAGATTGCCCGCATACCGCCGAAGTCCGTTTCCAAGGACGATACGGCGTCGCTCGCCAATATCGAGTCCGACCTGAAACAGGTGGTCTTCGGTCAGGACAGGGCCATTGCGGCGCTATCGTCGGCGATCCGAATGGCGCGGGCCGGGTTGCGGGATGGCCAGAAGCCTATCGGCAGCTACCTGTTTTCCGGCCCGACTGGCGTTGGCAAGACCGAGGTGGCGCGGCAGATGGCAACGATCATGGGCGTCGACCTTATCCGCTTCGATATGTCGGAATACATGGAGCGCCACACCGTGTCGCGGCTGATTGGCGCGCCGCCGGGGTACGTTGGTTTCGACCAAGGCGGCTTGTTGACCGATGCCGTGGACCAGAACCCCTATGGCGTTCTGCTGCTGGACGAAATTGAAAAAGCGCACCCGGATCTATTCAATATTCTGTTGCAGGTCATGGACTACGGCAAGCTGACGGACCACAACGGCAAGCACGTGGACTTCAGAAACATTATCCTGATCATGACGACGAACGCGGGCGCCGCCGAGTTGGCCAGGGAATCAATCGGCTTTGGCGCCGGTGTGCGTGAAGGCGATGACGAAGAAGCCATCAAGAGAATGTTTTCGCCCGAGTTCCGCAACCGGCTCGACGCCACGATTCCCTTTGCCGCCCTCAGCCCGCCCGTGGTCGCGAAGGTCGTCGAAAAGTTTGTCTTTGAATTGGAAGCGCAGCTGTCGGACCGTGATGTAATCATTCAGTTGTCCGACGAGGCAGTCGATTGGCTGGCGAAGCGGGGCTATGACAGCCACTTCGGTGCCCGCCCATTGGCCCGCTTGATTCAGGATTCCATTAAGAAGCCGCTGGCCGAGGAACTCTTGTTCGGCAAGCTTGCCAAGGGCGGATCGGTATGCGTGGGCGTTCGGGCTGAAAAGCTCACCTTTGATATTGTCGCCAACCCGCCTCGCCGCAAACGCAAGCGGGGCCCCGATGGCGACGACGACCCGGACCGCAAAGTGCCTGTATTGGTGGACTAGCTTTTGAAGGGCGAGTGGCCGCCGAGAGCGTCGAGGTCCGCCTCCACCATCCTTTTTTCCTGATCGAGAAACTGCGCCACGGCGTCACTTAGGCCGGGATCCATGATCCAATGGGCGCTGTAAGTCGGGGTCGGCAGGTAGCCGCGCGACAGCTTGTGCATGCCCTGGGCGCCCGCTTCCACGCGGGCCAGGCCACGCTCGATGGCGAAGTCCATGGCCTGGTAATAACAAAGCTCAAAATGCAGGAAGCGGTGATCTTCAAGGCAGCCCCAATAGCGTCCGAACAGCGTGTCCTGGCCAATGATGTTAAGTGCGCCGGCGATGGGCCGGCCGTCCCTGCGGCACATGGCCAGCATCACCTGGTCCGCCATGGTCTCGGCGATCTGTTCGAAGAAGGCGCGGTTAAGGTAAGGCCGCCCCCACTTGCGCTGCCCGGTGTCCAGGTAGAAAGCGAAAAAAGCGTCCCAATCCTGGGCGCAAATTTCGCTGCCCGTACGGCGCTCGATAGCGAGGCCGCTTTCCACAACCGCGCGCCTCTCCCGGCGAATGGCCTTGCGTTTTCGTGACGACAGGCAATCTAGAAATTCGTTGAAGTTCTCGTACCCATCGTTGTGCCAGTGGAATTGCTGGTCCATGCGCAGGAGAAATCCGGACTTGCCCAGCCGCTGCCATTCCTCCTGGGTCGGGAAGGTGATGTGCAGGGAGGATGCCTTGAAATCTTCCGCCAGGCGAGATGCCGCACCGAGCAGCGCGTTGTCGATGAAATCCCGGTCCCGACCGGGCCGGCAAAGCAGCCGCGGGCCGGTGACCGGCGTAAAGGGTACGGCGGCCTGAAGCTTCGGGTAATATTGCCCTCCGGCCCGTTGAAACGCCTCCGCCCAGGCGTGATCGAAAACGTACTCTCCGAAGGAATTATCCTTTAGATACAGTGGCATGGCGCCCAGAAGGCAGCCCGTCTCATCCTCGATGGTCAAATGGCGCGGCGCCCAACCGGTGGCTGGCGATGCCGAGCCACTTGATTCCAGGGCAAGCAAGAAGGCGTGAGTGACAAAAGGGTTTTCGGGTCCGGCGCAAGCGTTCCATTCCGCCGCCGGAATCTGTGCGATTTGACCGACAACCTTAACGACGACTTGTTCCGCGTCACCCATGGTCTTCTTCTTCGCCTCAGGCCTTTCAGGAAATCTCGAAAATACCGTCGACCTCCACAGGTACGTTACGGGGCAGGGCGTTGACCCCGACCGCCGACCGGCTATGCCGCCCGGCCTCGCCAAAAACCTCCACCATCAAATCCGAGACGCCATTGATGACCTGCGGCTGAAAGTCGGCGCCATCAATGCAGTTGACGAAACCCGTCAGGCGAAGACAGCGCACGACCCGATCCAGATCGCCGTCGCAGGCCGCGCGGACTTGCGCAATCAGGTTCAGGCCGCAAAGGCGGGCCGCGGCTATTGCGTCATCAATCGAAACATCGTCACCGACTTTGCCCACCATAAGCGAACCGTCCGGCCCGATCGGAATCTGTCCGGCGAAAAAGACCTGACTTCCGGAATGGACAAACGGAACATAATTGGCCACGGGTGTGGTCGGGACGGGCAGCTCAATATTCAGGGATTTGAGCCGGTCTTCAACGGTGCCGGACATTTGCGTCTCCTTCTGGGGTGAATTAGGAGACGATAGTACAGGGCCCGTGGGCGCCGTCAATTGCGAGGATGGATGTTGGTCTAGCGGCCGTTCTTGGCGTTCTTCTGGCTGTACATGGCTCGGTCGCAACGGTGCAAAAGTTCGCTAACAACGCTGTCGGGCCCGTAGGGCTCGACGCCAAAACTTGCCAGCAGTGGAATAGTGGCGCCCTTGTACTTGACGGTTGTCTTGAGCAATTTCTGTTGCAGCAGCCTGGCGCGTGCTCGGCCTTTCTCGGTGTCGCTGCGGACCAGAACGACGACAAACTCGTCGCCGCCAAGGCGGGCCACGAAGTCCGAACTGCGCGTGCTTTCTGATAGAGCTTTGGCGACCGCCTGCAAGACCCGATCGCCGGCCTGGTGACCGAGCAGGTCGTTGACCGCCTTGAAGCTGTCCATATCGATGAACACCATCATTCCGCGTTCATCATGGCGCCGGGCCGCTGCCAAGGTCTTTGCGAGAAAGTCCTCGAATCCCCGGCGGTTGGCGAGGCCGGTCAATGGGTCGGTCGCCGACAAGGACTCAAGATGCTTAATGCGCGACGATAGTTGGCTGAGTTGCTGCTCCGCTTCGGCGGCGTAATTCAGCATCTCCTCGATCGCCGCCCATTGGTCCAATGTACCCGCGCCGGAGCTCGGCCCGAACGAACGCAGCAACCGGTCCGCCAATTTTCCGACGTACGGGTTTCGCTGGTTGTCCAATGTCCTCACGACTGGGACGGTGGGTGACATCTCTTCGACCTTTCCTTGGCGCTCCGCGCCCCTTGGAGGGAGCGGCCCGTACATGAATACGCAATGGCCGTGCCAAGAAATGGGACGCTTTAACTATATGACTGTAAAGGGGTTTATGGAATATGCCGGGCACGCGGCCGACCCGCCATTAGAGCGCTCGGCAGATATTGCCGCGTCAAGATTGCCCTTTCCATGTGTTTGGCGATTTTTCACGAATGCTGGTATAGAATGCCGAGACGCCGGAATCAGCCATGATGCGTGTCATCGGTCGTTGCGCACTGTGCTTTGAAGGCTCCTTGGGTTGCAAATGTTCGCAATAGAGAAAAAACTTCGCTGTGCTCTTGCCGGCGCCTTAATTGCCGCCGCGATGGCGCTTGCCCCTGTGGGGCCGGCGGCTGCGGCCGATGTCTTGAGCCACCGGGCCATATACAATCTTAGCTTGGCTGGCTCGGCATCGGGGAGCAAGATTGAGCGGATCGAAGGGCTCATGTTCGTGGAGTGGAGTGATACCTGCGGCGGTTATGCCACCACTCAGCGCATCGTATTGCGCCTGCTG
>CAYOOG010000017.1:0-25447 GCA_964405515.1 uncultured Alphaproteobacteria bacterium
GGGACGAGGCGCGCTTCCGCGAGGCCGGATTCCGCGCCGTGCCCAACTGCATCGTGCGCCATTCGGCCTATATCGCCCCCGGCGTGGTGCTGATGCCTAGCTTCGTCAACCTGGGCGCCTACGTGGACAGCGGCACCATGGTCGATACCTGGGCCACGGTGGGCTCCTGCGCCCAAATCGGCAAGAATGTGCATATATCGGGCGGTGCCGGGATCGGCGGCGTGCTGGAGCCGCTGCAGGCCGGACCGGTAATAATCGAGGATGGCTGTTTCATCGGCGCCCGCGCCGAGGTTGCGGAAGGCGTGGTCGTGGAAAAGGGCGCCGTGCTGTCCATGGGCGTCTACATCGGCGCCTCGACGCGCATCGTCGATCGCGCCAGCGGCGAAATTCATTACGGGCGCGTGCCTGCCTATTCGGTCGTGGTCTCCGGCAGCATGCCCGGCAAGTCCTCGGGCAGCGGCAATGCGCCCGAGCCCAACTTGTATTGCGCGGTGATCGTCAAGCAGGTGGATGAACGCACCCGATCCAAGACTTCCATCAACGAGCTCCTGAGGGATTAGAGCGATGCTGGACGCGGTCGACCTGACAAGCGCCCTGGTGCGCTGCCCCAGCGTCACGCCCGAGGACGGCGGCGCCTTGGGTGTGCTCACGAGCGCCCTGAGCGGGCTTGGCTTTGACTGCACGCGCCTGCCCTTCGGCGAGGGTGATGAACGCGTGGAGAATCTTTACGCCCGCCTTGGCGACAGTGCCCCCAATCTGGTCTTCGCCGGGCATACCGATGTGGTGCCCGTGGGCGACGAAGCCGCCTGGACCGTGGAGCCCTTCGGCGGCGAGGTCAGGGACGGCACGCTCTTCGGGCGCGGCGCGGTGGACATGAAGGGCGCCATCGCCTGTTTTGTCGCCGCCGTGTCCGGCTACATTGAAGAGAACGGCGGCCTGCCGAACGGATCGGTCAGCCTGCTGATTACCGGCGACGAGGAAGGACCGGCGATTAACGGCACCAGGCGCGTGATCGACTGGATGACCGACCAGGGCGAGACCATGGACGCCTGCCTGGTCGGCGAGCCCACGGGCGTCGCCACGCTCGGCGACACCATGAAGATCGGCCGCCGCGGCAGTCTTACCGGGCGGCTCAGCGTATTGGGCGCGCAAGGCCATGCGGCCTACCCGGAACTGGCGGACAACCCCATTCCGCGCCTCGTGGCCATGCTCGACATCCTGATCAATCTGCCCCTGGACGAGGGCACCGAGCATTTCCAGCCGTCGAGCCTGGTTGTCAGCACGGTGGACGTCGGCAACGACGCCGCCAACGTCATTCCGGCAAGGGCCGACGCGGGCTTTGGCGTGCGCTTCAACGACCTGCACAGCAGCGAAGACATCATGAACTGGGTGCGCGCCCGCTGTGATTCCATAGGCGGCGCCTTTGAGTTGGAATTCGAGGTCTCGGGCGAGCCCTTCATGACCGAGCCCGGCCCCTTCACCGAAATTCTTGCCGGGGCGGCCGAGGCGGTTACCGGAGCCAGGCCCGAATTCACGACCGGCGGCGGAACCTCCGACGCGCGCTTTATCAAGGACCATTGCCCGGTTGCCGAACTGGGATTGGTGGGCCGCACCATGCACAAGGTGGACGAACAGGCGAGCGTTGAAGACCTGGCCACGCTAACCCGCATTTACGGCGAAATTCTCACTCGTTACTTCAACGGCTGACGGGAACGGCGTGCCCCTATCCGTTTATATCCAGCGCGCTATCTTCGGCGCCTGGCGGCTGGCGCTTTATGACCGGAGCGGCGCGCAATGGTTCGACGTTTCCATCAACGGCTTTTGGCGTTCCTTCATCGCCGCGATAATTGTCGCGCCGTTTTACGCCCTGCTCGTCGCCAGCAGCCAAGGCGCCCAGGACGCGGGCGAGGCTTTGCCGGACATCAGCTTTGGAGCCCACGCCGTGGACTACATCGTGGGCTGGGCCCTGTTCCCCCTGGTGATGGTTTTTATCTGCCGGCTCCTGGACCTGGGCGCCCGCTACGTACCGTTCATCATTGCCTATAACTGGTCTCAGGTCATCGTCATCATGGTGCTGCTGCCGGCAAACTATCTGGCGGAGCACGCCCTGAGCAGTGGTGAAGATGGCGGCGCCCTGCCGGCCCTGCTAACCCTTTGCGTGACCGTGGCGCTATTGTTTTATCAATGGTTTGTGGCGCGGGTCATGCTCACGGCCCCCCACTTTACCGCCGCCGGGATTGTCGTCCTCGATATATTGCTCAGCGTTGTCATCGACGTGGCGCGCCAGGGGATCTCTTAGGCGCGGTGATCATCCGGACATTTTGAAACGGAAAGCGAGCTTCGCTTTCCTGCGCTCAGTCGTCGCGCAGGCTTCCGCCAAACGGTTGGCGGCCAGCAGTCGCTGGCTTAAACGCTAGTAAACAACCCTGGTCAAATAGAGCCCCTCCGGCGGGGCCACGGTGCCACAGGCCGCGCGGTCGCGGGCCGCCAGCGCCGACGCCACCTGATCCGCCGTCCACTTGCCCTCGCCCACCAGCTTCAGGGTGCCGACCATGGAACGCACCTGGTTGTGCAGGAAGGATCGCGCCTCGGCCACCACGCGGACCTCGTCACCCTCCCGGGTAACCTCCAGCCGGTCCAAGGTGCGCTCAGGTGAATCGGCCTGGCACTGGGCGGCACGAAAGGTCGTGAAATCGTGACGCCCAATAAGGTGCTGCGCCGCTTCGTGCATGGCCGCGGCGTCCAGGGTTGCGGACACCTGCCAGGCGTGGCCGAGATCCACGGCCAGGGGCGCCCGCCGGTTGATGATGCGGTAGAGGTAATGCCGCTGCTTGGCGCCAAAGCGGGCGTGAAAATCCTCCGCCGCCAGTTCGACGGAAAGCGCCACCACGGCCGCAGGTCTCAGATGGTAGTTGAGCGCGCCTTCAACTTCGGCCGCCGGCCACTCCCGCCCGAGATCAAAATGAACGCACTGGCCGCTGGCATGAACGCCGGTGTCCGTGCGCCCGGCGGCAAAGACCGTCACCGCCTCGCCGCAGAACTTGGCAAGCGCGGCTTCCACGGCTTCCTGAACGGACGGGCCGTTTTCCTGGCGCTGCCAGCCGACAAAAGCGCCGCCGTCGTATTCCAATATCGCCTTGTAGCGCGGCACTAGATTATCTCACCGGGCGGCACGGCAAAACCGCGCAGGAAATCCAACCCCGCCATGATGCCCTTGCCGGCGCGCTGCACCTCCATCAGCCGCAAGGCGCCGGTGCCGCAGGCGATGGTCAACTGATCGTCGAGCACTTCACCGGGTGCACCGCCGCCTTCGGCTAAAGCCGCCCGATGGACCTTGACGCGCTGGCCCCGCACCTCGAACCAGGCGCTGAGCCCGCCCTCAAGGCCGCGCACTTGGCGTTCCAGCTCAATCGCCGGGCGGCTCCAATCAAGTTCGGCTTCTTCCTTGCTGATTTTCTCGGCGTAGGTAACGCCGTCTTGCGGCTGGGGGCGGGCTTCAAGCGTGCCCGCGGCCAGCCCTTCAAGGGCCTGCACCATAAGCCGCGCGCCGATGCCCGCCAGTGTTTCGCGCAGCTCGCCCGCCGTGGCACCGCCGATGGAAACGGACTCGGCCAGCAGTGTGGGTCCGGAATCGAGGCCCTCGTCGATCAGCATGATGGTCACGCCGGTCTCCCCGTCGCCAGCCATGATGGCCCGCTCTACCGGCGCCGCGCCGCGCCAGCGCGGCAGAAGGGAGGGATGAATGTTGGGGCAGCCAAGCCGTGGCGCCTTCAGTACGTCGCCCGGCAGGATCAAGCCGTAGGCAGAGACCACCGCCGCATCCAATTGCAACGCCGCGAAGCCCGTCTGCTCGGCCTCGTCCTTGAGGCTCGCCGGTGTGCGCACCTCGAGGCCCTGTTCCTCGGCAAAAACATGCACCGGCGTCCGGTGCGCCTTTTGGCCCCGGCCCGAGGGGCGCGGTGGCTTGGTATAGACCGCCGCCACTTCGTGTCCCGCCGCCAACAACGCCTTGAGCGCCGGGATCGAAAAATCCGGTGTGCCGAGAAAGGCCAGGCGCAGCTTGGTCATGTTATTCGGCGGCCTGTTTGCGCATCTTGGTCAGGCGGCGCAGGATGATGCTCCGCTTCAAGGCGGATAAATGGTCGACGAAGAGAATACCTTCCAGGTGATCCATTTCGTGCTGAATGCAGGTGGCAAGAACTTCGTGGACCGTCAATTCCTGGGGGTCGCCTTCGCGGTCAAGAAACTTGACGGTGACCTGCGCCGGACGGCGGACCTCGGCGTATTGTTCGGGCAAGGAAAGGCAACCCTCCTCATAGGTCCACAGCTCGTCCGAGGCGGCAACGATTTCCGGGTTGATGAGGCAAACGGGTGTGCGCTCTTCCTCGGCCCGGGAGATATCGACCACGATGATGCGCCTGGGCACGCCCACCTGAACGGCGGCCAGGCCGATGCCGGGCGCGGCGTACATGGTCTCCAACATGTCGTCGAGGAGCCGGCGAACGCCCTCGTCCACGGCGTCCACGGTCTCGGACTTAACCTTCAGGCGCCGATCGGGCGCGGTTATGATGGGAAGAATCGCCATAATCCGCCCTGGGTACAGCGGAATCCGCAACCAGGTCAAGAAAGCCGGAGCCGGGACGGCCCACCGTGCTAAGATTCTCCCCGACAAACACTGGAATGCACCGGAAATGAGCGATTCCCAGGTACTAGGCGCACTACTGGTTCTGGCCCTTTTGGCCGTGGCCCTGCTCGTGGGGCTGCTCCTGCGTGCCCAGCGGCGGTCCCAGGGGTTGGAAATGCGCGCGGCCCTGGCCGAGCAGCGGCTGGCCGACAGTCTGGCCAACACCGGCGAACGGACGGAGGAGCGCGAGCGCACCAAGCAGGAATTCATCCAGGCAGCCAAGGCAGGCGCCCTTGAATCGGCGCGGGAGCTCTCGGGCAAACTCATTGAGGACCACAAGCGCGAGTCGGACGAGGTCAAGAAACACGCCGAGAAGAAAACCAAGGCGCTCAACGAGCAGTTCGAGAAGCTGGCGGGGACCGTGGCCACGCTGCACCAGCAAACGGCTGAATCCCGGCGCACGGCGGAACTGGCCTATAAGGCGCTCTCCAGTCCGGGCGGCGCCGGGCAGTTCGCTGAAATCGGCCTGGAAAATCTGCTCAAGCAATTCGGCCTGCAGCCCGGACGCGATTTCAACATGCAGCACACCGTGGCGGACACGGCGACGGGAGCGACGCTCAGGCCGGATGCCGTTATCTTCATGCCCGGCAATTCGGTTCTGGTCATCGATGCCAAGGCCTCCAAGCATTTGCTTGATCTTGCCGCCGCCGACGACGCCGAAGGCGAGGAAGCGGCCTACGGGAATCTCGCCCGGACCATGAACGAGCATTTGAAGGGTCTCGCCGCCAAGGGCTATCGCGACGCCGTGGCCGCTGCCTGGACTCAAGCGGAAAACAGCGGGCGCCTCGGTCATGTCATCAGCGTGATGTACCTGCCGAGCGACAGCGCCGTCGAGAAACTATTGAAGGCCGATGGCGGATTCGCGGCCAAGGCGCAAAAGGCCAACATTATTGTTGTTGGGCCGGCGGGCCTGACCGCCCTGGTGGCGGTGACCCGCCTGGTCATCAACGCCGAGCGCCAGGCGGAAAACGAGGAAGAGATTATTGAGCAGACGCGATCCCTGCTTGAGTCCACGGTGGATGTGATCGGCCACGTTGACAAGGTCGGGCGTGGCATTCGTCAGGCGGCGGAAAACTTCGCCAAGCTTGGCGGCTCTATCAACAAGCGCCTACTGCCGCGCGCGCGCCGGCTTTTGGAACTGGGCATTTCTCCAGCGCGCAACAAGACCCTGCCCGGCAAGCTGCCCACCTACCGCGTCGATGCCATTGACGATTTCATTGAGGGCGAGGCCGAGGAAGTGCGCGGCCCGGCGGAGATCACCGACCTGCACCCTGAACGCACCGCCAAAAGCGACTAGCTCTTTTCTAGAACGGCTTCCGCGCCTTCAGGGCCGCGGTGAGCGTCCCGTCATCCAGGTAATCAAGTTCGCCGCCCACGGGCACGCCGTGGGCGAGCCCCGAGACCGTCACGCCGCTGTCGGCCAGTCGGTCGGTCAGATAATGCGCCGTGGTCTGGCCATCGACGGTGGCGTTGGTGGCGAGGATAACTTCCTTGACCGTATCGTTTACGGCGCGGTCCAAGAGCCCGGCAATGGACAGGTCTTCCGGTCCCACGCCGTCGAGGGCCGAAAGCACGCCACCCAGAACGTGATAACGCCCGCGAAAGGCATGGGCCCGCTCCAAGGCCCAGAGGTCGGCGATTTCCTCGACCACGCAGATAATGCTGTCGTCGCGGCGCTGGTCACGGCAGATGCTGCACGGGTCAGTGGTGTCGACGTTGCCGCAAACGCCGCAGACTCCCACCGCATCGGCCGCGCCTGCCAGCGCCTCGCCCAAGGGCCGCATCAGAACATCGGCGTTCTTGATCAGGTGCAGCGCTGCGCGGCGCGCGGAACGCGGCCCCAATCCGGGAAGCTTTGCGAGAAGTTGGATCAGCCGGTTGACCTCCGGCCCGGTGGGCGCCGGCATAACTTAGAAAGGTAACTTCATGCCGTCGGGAAGGTTGAGGCCGCCGGTGACTTTCGACATTTCCTCGCGGGCGTAGTCCTCGACCTTTGACTTGGCATCGGCGCAAGCGGCGACAACGAGATCTTCAAGCACTTCGACCTCGCCGGGCGAGACCAGAGAGGGATCAATCTTGAGCCGGCGCAGCTCACCCTTGCCGTTCAATATCGCGGACACCAGTCCGCCCCCCGAGGTGCCGGTGATTTCCGCCTTTTCGAGCGAGTCCTGAAGCTCCGCCACGCGGCTCTGCACCTGCTGCGCCTGCTTGAGCATGTCACCCAAATTCTTCATTCCTGATCGTCTCCTTGGTCCAAGGTATCGGCCTATCTATGTGTCGGTTTCGTTCACGGCGGAATCATCTTCCACCGGCTCTTCCGGTTCGGGCTGCGACACAATGTCTTCGACCAGCGTGACCTCGGCGCCCGGAAAGGTTTTCAAGACCTGTTGCACCAGAGGATCGCTCAGCGCCGCGTCACGCTCCGCTTCGCGCGCCGCGGCTTCGCGGTCGGCCAGGCTTTGTCCGCCCTCGGATTGGGTCATGGTCACGATCCAGCGTTCGCCGGTCCACTCGCCGAGCTTGGCGGACGCGCGCGCGGCAAGATCCGGCGGGGCGTTGGGGCCCGGGCTCAACTCGATGCGGCCGGGCTCGAAAGCGACCGGCGCCACGTCCTGCATTAGATTCACGTACAGTCGCCCTTCGCGTTTTTCATTGAACAACTGGACCGCCGCTTCGAAATTGGAAATTATTTGGGTCCGGGGCGCGATGGCTTGGGCTTCAGGTTCGGCGGCAGGGCTCGCGGCAAGAGTGTCCGGGGCCATGCTTGCCTGCCCCGGCGTGGCGACGGCGCGGGCGCCGTTTCCGGCGGGACCGCTGCTCCCTTTCGACGGGCTTGGGCTCGGCGCCGTATCGCCGCTTTCCTCCAGTCGGCGCACCATGTCGGCGGGCGTGGGAAGTTCAGCGGCATAAGCCAGGCGCACCAGAAGCATCTCCGCCGCCGCCATGGCGGAAGGCGCGCCACGGGCCTGACCCAATCCCTTGAGCAACATGCTCCAGGCGCGGGTCAACGTGGCCATGGACAACTTCGCGGCCATGTCCCGGGCGCGGGAGCGCTGATCCTCGGCCAGCCCCAGGTCTTCGCCGCCGTCCGGCACGACCTTCAGGCGGGTCAGCGCGTGGCTAAGCTCAAGCAAGTCCTGGATTACGACAATGGGATCGGCGCCGGAATCGTACTGCTCGCCAAGCTGATCCAATGCCGCCTTAATCTCACCGGACATCAAGGCGTCGAACATATCCAGAATGCGTGCGCGGTCGGCCAGACCCAGCATATCCCGCAACATCTGTTCGGATACCTTGCCGCCGCCGTGGGCAATGGCTTGGTCAAGAAGCGAAAGCCCGTCGCGCACCGAGCCTTCGGCCGCGCGCACCAATGCCGCTATGGCCCCGGGCTCGACCTCTATCCCCTCGCGGCCCGCCAGGTCCGACAGATAGTCGCCCAAGACGGCGCCTTCCACCCGGCGCAGGTCGAAGCGCTGGCAGCGAGACAGCACGGTCACCGGAACGCGGCGCACTTCCGTGGTGGCGAAAATAAAGATCACGTGCTCCGGCGGCTCTTCCAGGGTTTTCAGCAGCGCGTTGAAGGCGTTGCGCGTGAGCATGTGCACTTCATCGATGATGTAGATCTTGTAGCGGGCAGAACCCGGCGCATAACGCACGCTGTCGATGATCTCGCGCACGTCGTCAACGCCGGTGCGGCTGGCGGCGTCCATTTCCAGTACGTCCATGTGCCGGGATTCGGCAATGGCGAGGCAATGCTCGCAGACACCGCAGGGATCAACCGTCGGCCCGCCCTGGCCGTCGGCGCCCACGCAATTGAGCACCCGTGCGATAATGCGCGCCGTCGTCGTCTTGCCGATGCCGCGCACGCCGGTGAGGATGAAGGCGTGGGCGACGCGCCCCGATTCCACGGCGTTACTCAGCGTGCGCACCAGGGCTTCCTGGCCGACCAGCTCGGCGAAGTTGCCGGGCCGGTACTTGCGGGCCAGCACCTGATATTCCTGATCGCTTTCGGCTGTGCTCATGTGCTCGGAATTGGTGGCTAGAACGGATGGCTAGAATGGGTGGAAGGCCCGCAAAGTGACCCAGGCAAATCTCGTTACGGCTGCTTCCTTCCGGATCTGACCGGGTTGGCGAGGCGCCTGTCCACAACGGACCTTCCGTCTCCACTATAGCAAATTTTGCCCCGCGCCGTGCAATCTTGGCGTCACCTTCCAGGGCCCGGTTGCGGTGGCCTGCCCCTTGTGTCACCCTTGGAAATCGCCGTTTTCCGAGCCAAGGGTAGATCTGGAGCATGACCGGGCCCGACCTCTCGACCGAGATGATTTTCGCCGGCAGCCCCCTGGACCGGGCCAGCCACCTGCGGGACGACCGGGCCTGGCTGGCGGCGCAGCTGGCCGACCCCAACAGCCGATTCCTGCCGCTTCTGGACCTCAAGCCCCTGCTCGACGTGAACACGGGCCCCAAGGGCGCTGGCGGCGCCCTGGAGATCGCCTGGCAAGCGGGAGAGGCGCTCGCAGGTGCCCTTGAGGATGGCGCTCTTTGGGTGTTTTTGGGCCTCGCTGACGATATCGCCCATTTTGCCGTGGACACCACGGGCAGAGGGGAAGGCGCGGACAGTTTTTCCGGGAACTGCAAGTTCATCGACGCCCGCGCGGCGGCGTCCAGGCTGGCCGCCGGGGCGCCCTCCGTGGTGGCCCAGGCGCGGTCGCTCGTCGACTGGCACCTGCGCCACGGTTTCTGCGCCACCTGCGGCGAGGCCACCACGATCGGCCAGGGCGGCTATTTGCGGCAGTGCACGACCGCTGACTGCGGCGCCCAGCATTTTCCGCGCACCGACCCGGTGGTTATCATGCTGCCGGTGGACGGCGAGCGCTGCCTTTTGGGGCGCAAGGCGGAATTCCCCGCCAATATGTTCTCGGCGCTTGCCGGATTTCTGGAACCGGGTGAGAGCATCGAAGAAGCCGTGCGCCGCGAGGTTATGGAGGAATCAGGCGTTCGCGTAGGCAAGGTGGACTATCTCGCCGCTCAGCCCTGGCCATTTCCCTCGTCCCTGATGATCGGCTGTCTGGCGGAAGCCCTGAGCACCGATATCAGCGTCGACCAGGAGGAACTGGAGGAAGCCCGCTGGTTCAGCCGCGACGAACTGATCCCGGCGATGGAGAAGCCCGTCGAAATCGGCGAGGGCGGCATGCCAGAGGGCGGCAAGGGCCTTTGGGTGCCGCCTCCCATGGCCATCGCCCATCATCTTATCAAGCACTGGCTAATTGAATTCTAGGAGACCGTTCCATGATCATGCATAACACAACCCACACCCCACGGAACCTTTCGCCGCACCGGCCGGCCCGGTGGACGTACGCCGTAACGGCAAGCTTGGGGCTGCTCGCCCTGCTCTTGCTCATGGGCACGCCGGCCACGGCCCAGGCGGATGAGTTCAAGGCCTGGATCGCGGCGACCCTGCCCGCTTCACCAGAAGGGCTGGCCTTTGACTCGGCGGGCACCCTGTACACCAGCTTGCCCGGCAGCGGCGAGATTTACCGGATCGGCAGGGAGGGCAAGAGCATCAAGCCGGAATACATTGCCACGGTGCCCTCGAAGGCCGACGCAGGCAAGGGCGCGGCCCTGGGCATGGCCTTCGACGCCGACGGCAGCATCGTGATCGCCTACTTCGACCTGCGCTCCCGCTATGCGCCGACGGAGTTTAAGTTCTACAGGCACAACATGGCCTGCAAGGACGCGACCGATGTTTATTCCGGCGTCTACCGGGTCAACGTCAAGACCGGAGAGGTCACGCCCATCGCCACCCGAGCCTCGGGCTGGCCTTTTTGCCTGCCCGACGACGTGGACGTGGATTCGGCGGGCAACATTTACATGTCCGATCTCACGTTTTCCGGAATCTGGAAGATTTCCGCCGACGGCAGCAAGGTTGACCTGTGGTCCGCCCACCCGCTTTTGAACTGGTCGGACGAGGCCTCGTCCGGGTTGCACTGGGGCACCAACGTCCTGATCCTCGACAAGGATGAGACGGCCATCTATGCCGGGACCGACAGCGATCCCATGGTGGTGCGCGTGCCGATCCTGGAGGACGGCACGGCGGGCAAAGCGGTGAAGGTGGCCGTGGGATTCACGGAACTCGACGGCATCGAACTGGACGAGTTGGGAAACATCTATGTTTCCGAGCCGGGGAGCAATGAGATTAGGGTCCTGACGCCGGACGGCGGGCGCCGGCGGACCGTGGCGACCGCGTACACGGCACCACTTGCCAATCCGACAAGCCTGGCCTACCGGAACGGCGTGCTTTGTACGTCCAATTTAGGGACCCTGTTTCCATCGCCGCCCCGAACCGTGGTTTGCATGAGCGGACTGCCCCGCCCATAGTTCAGAGATACCCTATTGCCCCCTCCCATGGCCATCGCCCATCATCTTATTAAGCGCTGGCTAAATCGACTTTTGGAGACTGTTCCATGATTTTGCGTAACACAACCCACACCCTGCGGAACCTTTCGCCGCGCCGGCCGACCCGATGGGCGTATGCCGTGACGGCAAGCTTGGGGCTGCTCGCCCTGCTCCTGCTCATGGGCACTCCGGCCACGGCCCGGGCGGATGAGTTCAAGGCCTGGATCGCGGCGACCCTGCCCGATTTGCCGGAGGGGTTGGCCTTTGATTCGGCGGGCACCCTGTACACCAGCCTGCCCGGCAACGGCGAGATTTACCGGATCGGCAGGGAGGGCAAGAGCATCAAGCCGGAATACCTTGCCACCTTGCCCTCGAAAGCCGAGAGCGGCAAGGGCGCGGCCCTGGGCATGGCCTTCGACGCCGACGGCAACATCGTGATCGCCTACTTCGACCTACGCTCCCGTTACGCGCCGAAGGAGCATACCTTCGACAAGCACAACATGGCCTGCAAGGACGCGACCGATGTCTATTCCGGCGTCTACCGGGTCAACGTCAAGACCGGAGATGTCACGCCCATCGCCACCCGAGCCTCGGGCTGGCCTTTTTGTTTGCCCGACGACGTGGACGTGGATTCGGCGGGCAATATCTACATGTCCGATCTCACGTTTTCCGGAATCTGGAAGATTTCCGCCGACGGCAGCAAGGTTGACCTGTGGTCCGCCCACCCGCTCTTGAACGTATCGGACGAGGCCTCGTCCGGGGCGCTCGTGGGCACCAACGTCCTGGTCATCAACAAGGACGAAACGGCCATCTACGCCGGGACCGACAACGACCCCTCAGTGGTGCGCGTGCCGATCCTGGAGGACGGCTCGGCGGGCGAGGCGGAGAGGGTCGCTGCGGGATTCACACCCTTGGACGGCGTCGAACTGGACGAAGTGGGAAACATCTATGTCTCCGAGCCGAGGAGCAATGAGATCAGGGTTCTCACGCCCGACGGCATGCGCCGGCGGACCGTGGCGACCGCCTACACGGCGCCGCTGGTCTTTCCGACAAGCCTGGCCTACTGGAAGGGTGTGCTTTGCACGGCCAACTATGGCCCCACGACTCCAACGTCGCCGCGAACCGTGGTCTGCATGAGCGGACTGCCCCGCCCTTAGTTATCGCCAGCCGCCTCCCGCTCCCCCTTCCCATCCACCCGTTGAGCGCAAGAGCGACCTTGGGGTGGATGTGCCTAGCGCGAAAGCGCGAAATCAAATAATAGGCGGCCTGAGGTCGCCTAGGGAGCGGGAGGCTTCCAGGTTCTACTTCTATTGCCAGCCGCCCTTCTCGCGGAAGGGATGGGCGGGGTACGTGCCGACGATCTTCACGCCGTGGGTGAAGAATTCCAATTCCTCCAGGGCCAGCCGCACCAGGCGGTGCTCCGGGTGGCCGACAATGTCGGCATAAAACTGACTGGCGTTAAAGCTGCCGCCCACCTGATAACTCTCGAGTTTGACAATATTGACGCCGCAGGTCGCAAATCCGCCGAGCGCCTTGTAAAGCGCCGCCGGTACGTTGCGCACCTGAAAGATCAGGCTGGTCATAACGGCATCCGCGTCGGCCCCCGGGTCTTGCGACTCACTCGCCATGACAACAAAGCGCGTGGTGTTGTGGTCGGCGTCTTCGACATCCTGCTCCAGAATCTCGAGACCATAGATTTCCGCCGCCAGGCTGGACGCGAGGGCCGCCACTTTTGGATCCCCCAACTTGGCCACGTCCGCCGCCGCGCCCGCCGTGTCGGCATGAACCACGGCCTTGATGCCGTGGCCGCGGATAAACTCGCGGCACTGGGAAAGCGCGTGGACGTGGCTGTGAACCTCGGCGATATCGTTCGTTGAGGCGCCGGGCAGCCCGAGCAATTGGTGGTTCACCCGTTGGAAGTGCTCGGCCACGATGTGCAAGCCCGATTCCGGCAGCAGGTGATGAATGTCGGCCACCCGCCCGGCCAGGGAGTTTTCGATGGGAATCATGCCGTAGCGCGCCTCGCCGTCATGCACCGCGCCGAAGGTTTCATCGAAGGTGGCACAGGCCCTGGGCGTCAAATCCGGATAGACGGATTTGCAGGCCATGTGCGAATTGGCCCCGGGCTCGCCCTGGTAGACGATGGCATTATGATTCTCGCCACCGGTCATCTCGATGACCCTGCCCCGAGGGGCGGTCCTGTTCTGATAGCTGCGTGTTTCATGACGATCGCAATTACAGTTGGCTTAAGCCTAATTTTCCAACCAGGCACGGGCCCGGTCGAGGTCGGCGGCAGTATCGACACCGATAGGGGCGGAGTCAACGAAGGCCAGGCGGATGGTCATGCCCGCTGCGAGCGCACGCAACTGTTCCAGGCGCTCGGTTTTCTCGCGGGCCGCGGGCGCCAGGCCGACAAATCGTTCCAGCGCCGCCCGCCGGTAGGCGTAAGCGCCGACGTGGTGATGAACATGTCCCCCGCCCACCCGGCCCGGCGCGCGGGAAAAATCGACGGCCATGGCGTTTGCGCCCGAGATCACCTTGACCACATTTTTGTCCGCCAGTTCGCCCGGGGCCAGGGTCGCCGCCAGGGTCGCCATGTCAGCATCGCCGTCCGTCAGCGCCCCAAGGAGCTGGCGAAGATCAGCGGGTGGCATGGTCGGCAGGTCGCCCTGAAGATTGAGCACGGCTTGATGGGCGCCATCCGGGTCCACCTCTGCCAGGGCCGCATGGATCCGGTCCGTGCCGCTGGCCAGATCCGGCGGCGTCATCACCGCCCGCCCGCCCGCGGCTGTGACCGCCTCGGCCACCAGGCGGTCGTCCGCCGCCACAATGACGGGCCCCACATCGGCCTCCTGGGCGCGCCGCCAGACGTGGACAACCATCGGCTCCCCGCCGATAAGCGCCAAAGGCTTACCGGGCAAGCGGCTTGAGCCCATGCGCGCCGGGATGACCACCACCGGATTTGTAGCCGGAGCGGGATTTGTGGGCTGATATGCGGGCGCGTCAGGTTGCATGGCGGAGTTATTCTTTTCCCGAGCTTATATAAGGTTGCCTGGGGGCGGCGGAAACCGCTAAGTTCCCCGTCCCACCTTTTTTCCTGCTGATTTCAGGGCTTTGAGTTTGACCATGGATAGTTTCTTGATAACGAAATTCGCCGGCACGTTTTTTGTCTCCCTCCTGCTTTTGATGGGCATCAACGAGGTCGGCAATATGCTGGTCAAGCCCACGCCCCTGCCCGACAAAGCCGTGGTTGAAGACGTCGAGTACGCCGTGGAAATGGCCACCGAAGAAACTGACACGGGCGAGGAGATTGCCGGTGCCCAAACCGTGGACCAGACCCTGGGCGAGGAAGAAGCCGCCGAAAAAGCGGAAGCGGCAGCACCAACCTACGCCCAGTTGCTGCAAGACGCCTCTGCGGAAGCCGGCGCCAAGGTGGCGAGGAAATGCAAGTCGTGCCACGTCATGACCAAGGGCGGCGCCAACCGCGTGGGACCGGCGATGTGGAATATTGTCGGCGCCGAGATTGCAGGCCGGGCGGACTATTCTTATTCCAAGGCCATGGCTGCAATGGAAGGGACCTGGGGCTACGAGGAACTTGACGCTTACATCAGCCAGCCCAAGGAGTACGTGCCGGGCACCAAGATGTCCTTCGCCGGCATCAAGGACGCGGACGACCGGGCCAATCTGATCGTTTATTTGCGTTCACTAAGCGACGCGCCACTGCCCTTGCCGGTAACAGCCACCGAGTAGCGCCTGATCGAGGGCGGCGAGCCCCAACCCTTAGTCTTCGGGGCAACCGGGGAAAGCCGAGAAATTTAATTTCGGTGTCTTGCATCAGCGCTCTATGCGTCGAACGCCTGAGACCTCGTGGCCGTATTTGTCTTTGACGTAATCCAGGAATTCCCCGAGCACGTGCCGCGAGACTTTCATGTCGCGCGCATTGGCGTGCAGGATCGTGCCTTCATCCTCCATGAAAGCCACGTGGCCGGGCAGAAACACCAGATCGCCGCGCCACAATTCCGTGTCCGCGCCCTGCCAGGGCACGGGTTCACCGAGCGCCTGCAGTTGCATGTCGGAATCCCGGGGGCAGGTAATACCGGCTCGGGCCAGGGCCATTTGCACGAGACCGGAACAGTCGATGCCCGTCACACCCCGCCCGCCCCAGACGTAGGGCACGCCGAGAAAAAGCGCCGCCACGCCGACGAAATCTTCATCCACGTCGTCAAGGGGCGCCAGGTCCCCGGCAAAACACCAGCCGCCCTGCTCCAGTGCCGCGAAACTCTCTTCCCTGCCGGTAACCCTGACCCGCCCGTTCATGGACAGCGTGTCCAGCACCCCGGCCTTGGCATTTGGCTCCGCATAGACGCAGGCGCTGCGCCCGGCGACCAAATGCGTCGGCTCCGTGATATCTTCACTCAAGGCCCAGCTTTCCACGTAACCGACGTAGCTATCACCACCCGACTGGCCCCAAGCCCAGTCGTTTTCGTTTTCATAAACGGTAAAGGTCTCGCCCATCAGAAGCTGGGTCGCCAGGGCTGCGGACGGCTCGGGCGTCGACTGCAGATCGGCGAGCCCCACGTCCACCCGGCAAGGCAGGCCCCCGACAAAACGCGCGGCCTCGACCCGGCCCTCCAGGTGGCGGGCGGCAAGGTCCGGGCGATAGGGATTGACCCGCGGGTCCAGGTCGGTTGCCATCACTTAAACGGTGTCAGCCGCGTCAATAATCATTTGCGCGAACTCGTTCAGGAAGACCGCACCGGCCACCGTGCGCGCCACCAAAATGCTGCGCTTGTCGGCTGGGTCCGGCTGGCGCTTCAAAAGATCAAGGCCACTTAGCGCGTCGAGCGCCCGGGTCACGGCCGGTTTGGAAATATCAAGCAACTTGGCCAATCCGCGCACGGTATGGGGCGGCGGCGAAATGTAGACGGTAAGAAGTATGGCCATCTGGCGCGCCGATAAATCCGCCCCCTGTTGGCGAACGCTTTCGCAGAGCGCGCCGCACCACAGCGCCATGGCCTGTTGCTTGTCCATCCTCGTCCGGCCCCGATCCCTCTAGAAAAAACGGGATTCTATCGGAAATCCGTTTCGCAGGCGAACCAATTTTAGGGGCTTCGGGCTCGGCGACCTATTCCAGCACGCCTTCCTCCCGGTAGTAGCGCTCGGCGCCGGGGTGCAGGGGGATGGTCACGCCCATCAGCGAGGTGGCCAGCGCAATGCGGCGGGCCTGGGCGTGGCCGGCCTCGAAGATTTCACGGCTCAAGGGATGCCACAGCGCGCGCGTGATCTGATAGACCCGCTCTTCATCCTCCACGGCGTTGACAATCCACAGCGCGCTCACGTTCAGGGTCTTGACCTCGCCAATGTCCAGGTAGGTGCCCTCGGGTATGGCGCCCGAGACCAGGAAGGCCTGCTTGCGGCGTAATCGCTCCGCCGCTTTTCCGTCGATACCGATAAGGTCGATGGCGCCCTCGGCGGCCAGGTCGGCGATGCCCGGCGAGGGGAACCCGGTAACAAAAAAGTAAGCGTCAATCTCGGAGGCCAGCACCATATCGGAGGCGAGATCCGGATTTACCGGCACGGGCGTGAAACTGTCGGGCGCGACACCATAGGCGTTCAGGATCATCTCCGCGTCCAGCATGGTGCCCGAGGCCTCCGTGTCCAGGGACACGCGCTTGCCAACTAGATCGGAAACGCTGGTGATCCCGGCGCCCTTGCGCACAACTACATGGATGCTCTCGGGATAAAGGCTGGCAATGGCCCTGAGGCCGGGGTACTTGGCCTTGTCCTCGAACATGCGCTGGCCGTGGAAAGCCCAGTGCACGACATCCGCCTGGGCAAGCGCTGAATCCGTGGCGCCCAGGGCTACGGCCTCGACGTTGGCGACCGAGCCCGGCGAAGCCTCGGCCACGGCGATCAGGCCGGAAACGCCGCAACGGCCTCCGTCTTCGCACTCGGCGGCGCCGGGCGGCCGGGAAATGGCGCTGGCCAGAAGCTCGCCCACCGGAAAATAGGTGCCGCTTGAAGAACCCGTGGCGATGCGGAAGTAGTCCACGTCCTGGGCCCGCGACGGGGCGAAAACGGCCCACAAGACCGCCAGCCCCGCCACCAGGGTGACCGCCGCTCGAACTGACAATTTGGCTTTTAGGGACATGGCGGAGTTATACGCCTTCCACTCATATACGCAATTGAGGATGCGTTTCTCAGGGCAAAAACCCTTAAGGCAAAAACCTTTGCAAAAAGCCAACAAAGCGCCTTGTGCGCTCGGAAAACAGTCTTGGCGCGAAATAATTCCCCGCCGCCCGCTTGCTGATCTCGCCAAGCGTGGGGTACGGCGCCACCAGACCCGCCATGGCGCCTATTTTCAGACCCTCGCCCATGGCCAGGACCCAGGGCAGGATCAGCTCTCCGGCGTGGGAAGCGACGATGGTCGCGCCCAGAATTCGCCCCCGGGCGCCGACGACCACCTTGATGAAGCCTTCTTGGCCGTGCTCCGTCCGCGCCCGGTCGTTTTCGGCAACGGCGTGGCTGAGCACCTGGACGCGGCCGAATTTGGCCCGGGCCTCATCCTCGGTGAGGCCGACCTGGGCCAACTCCGGGTCGGTATATGTCACCCTGGGCACGGCCCGGGTCTTGGCGCGGGCGGGCAGGGCAAAGAGAACATTGCGCAGCACGATATTCGCCTGGTACGAGGCCACGTGGGTGAACTGCAATCCGCCGGTGACATCGCCCACCGCGTAGACCCGCCGGTTGCTCGTCTGTAGGCGGGCGTTCACCTGGATGCCCTTGGGCGAATGGGCAACCCCCGCCGCCTCCAGCCCCAGCCCGTCCACATTGGCGAGGCGCCCGGTGGCAACCAGAAGATGACTGCCCTCAATGGTCGCCGGCCCGTCGCCTTCCAGGGTCAATCTGACACCACCTCCCATGGCTTCTACTCTCCCAACGCCAACGCCCTCGAATATCTCGACCCCTTCGGCGAGCAAACGGCGGCGCACGACATCGGCGGCATGGGCATCCTCCCGGCCCAAGAGCTTAAACATTTCGACCAGGCTGACGGAGGCGCCCAAGCGCCGTTGAGCCTGGGCCAGTTCCACGCCGATCGGCCCACCACCAATAATGATCAAATGCCCAGGCCGTTCCTTCAGGCCGAAGAAGCTCTCGTTGGTGAAATAGCCCACGCCCTCGAGGCCGGGAAGGGTCGGCACGGCGGGCCTTGAGCCGGTGGCGACAACAAATCGCCGGGCGCGAATGGTGATCCCGCCTGCCGACAGCTCACTGCGGCTGATGAACTTCGCGGCCGAGCGGATAACGCGCACACCCATGGCCTCGTACCGCTCGACGGAATCGTTGGGCGCGATACCGGCGATCACGCCGTGGATGTGATCGTGCACCTGGGCGTAATCAACCTCGGCGCCAGTAGACTTAATGCCGAACTGTCCCGATTGCCCGATGGCGTGGGCCGCGGCGGCCGCCGCGATCATGGCCTTGGACGGCACGCAGCCGAAATTGAGGCAGTCGCCACCCATGGCGGCTTTTTCCACGAGCACAACCCGAGCACCCATAAGCGCCGCCCCGGCGGCTACCGACAGCCCACCGGCGCCGGCGCCAATCACGCAAATGTCACTTTCCACGCGCTCGGTCATTGTTGTGTCCTACCTGGGAGACCTTCATGTGGCCCCAGCCGGGTCAAAAGTCCATGTTAAATCAAGCACTTCACTCGAATGTGATCGATCGTGCGCGGCCTCAAGCCTCGGACGGGGGCTTGGTTTGTGTGGCAACGCCCTTGTCGTCCAGGTGAATCCAGGTCAGCTTTTCCTCGGGGAAGGCATTGGCCTGGGGTTTAAGTGAACCGGCCGTCTCCATATTGCAGGCAAAGAGATGAACCTCGCCCGGCCACCGATCGCCCTCGAAGCTTAGGGGTGTGCCGCAGCGGTCACAGAAACCCCGCCGGACACCGGGCGACGATTCAAAATAGCTGGGCCCGCTCCCGCCAAACACCACCTGATCGGCCATGTACCCGACAAAGGTGGTAAACGGCGAGGCCGTGACCCGGCGGCAGGATTGGCAGTGGCAGTTGGCCACCCATTTGTGTTTGCCGGTGGCCGTAATGCGCACGTCGCCACAGCAGCAACTTCCAGTCAATTCGGTCATGATCCCGATCCTTCCTGTCGGCGCACGGTCATGACAGCACAGGTGCGCGGTCACGCGCAATAGCGCGGAAAACGCCAAATGGATTGGACAAAGGCGGGCTAAATCAGTAGTTAGAGTCTTTCCGATCCTGGAAAATTTCCACGAAAGCCGCCCCATGAAAGCTGTTGTTGTCCCGGTGACCCCCTTTGTGCAGAACTGCACGGTGCTGTGGTGCGAAGAGACCATGAAGGGCGCCGCCGTCGACCCCGGCGGCGAGGTCGGCAAAATCCTGCACGCCGTGGAACAGCACGGTGTGACCCTTGAGAATATCCTGATTACCCACGGCCACCTGGATCACGCCGGGGGCGCGGCAGATTTATCCGAGCAGGCCGGCCTACCCATCGAAGGCCCGCACAAAGAAGACAAGTTCTTGATCGACACGCTCGAAGATCAGGCGCAGCAATTCGGCGCCGGTCCCACCCGTATCTTCGTGCCCGACCGCTGGCTGGACGAAGGTGACACCGTCGGCTTCGGCAATGTTGAGATGGATGTCATTCATTGCCCCGGCCACACGCCGGGACACGTTGTGTTTTTTCACAAGGCATCAAACCTGGCCATGGTCGGCGACGTTTTGTTCCAGGGCTCTATCGGGCGCACGGATTTTCCGAGGGGCGACTTCGATACACTGATATCCTCGATCCGCAATAAATTGTGGCCCCTGGGCGATGATGTGACTTTTGTTTCCGGTCACGGGCCGACCTCCACCTTCGGCGCCGAGCGAAAAAGCAACGCCTTCGTCGCCGATCATGTGCTGGGCGCGGCGGGTTAGTCAGACAAGGCCATCAGGCAGAGGATTTCGAACAGCATCTGAGAGGCCGTCAGCGCGGTGTTGGTGGTGCTGTCGTATTGCGGCGCCACCTCGACCACGTCGCCGCCCACGACATTGAGACCGGCCAGGCCCCAGAACAGGCGCTGCACGTCCAGCGGGCTGAGCCCACCGACTTCGGGCGTGCCGGTGCCCGGCGCGAAGCTCGGGTCCAGGCTATCGATATCGAAACTGACATAGACCGGGCCGTCGCCCACGACTTCGCGGGCGCGCGCGGTCACGGCCTCCACGCCCAAGTCGATGAATTCCTCGACATGGATAACGGTCATGCCGGAGTCTTCCGAGAACTCCCAAAGAAATTCCGCGCCGCCGCGAATGCCAATCTGAATGCACCGCGCGGGATCGAGCACGCCGTCCAGCACCGCCATGCGAAAGGGCCCGGCATGGGTAAACTTGGTGCCCTCGCGCTCGCCCGCCGTGTCGCAATGGGCGTCGAAATGAACCAGCCCCACGGGCGCCTCCCGCCCCAGCGCCTTCAGGATCGGATAGGTGATGGAATGATCACCGCCGACGCTTAAGGGGCGCACATCTGCGTCGACAAGCTTGCCGTAATACTCTTCGATGTCCGTCATGCTGGCGGCAAGGTCGTAGCCCACATCGGCCACCTTAATCTCGGTCATGGGCGCCAGGTGCAGATGGTGATGATAAGGTCCGGTGCGTTCCATGGTGCGCAGGGCGCGCGGCCCGAAACGAGCGCCGGGCCGGTTGGTGACGCCCAGGTCCATCGGCACGCCGACAAGCGCAACATCGAGGCCATCAAATTTTTCAGCATGGGGCGCATCCAAGAGCGTCGGCATACCCGCGTATGGCATGCCGCGATTGCCCCTGCCTTCCACGTCCGCTGAAACCGCTTTTTTGAATCTGGCGTCCAGAACATCGCCGTGGCCGCCGTACTTCTTTATCAGGCGTTCCAGGTTTTTCTTGTCCATGGCATAACCTATTGATTTCAGGCGATTCTTTTCGCCGACACCGATACGCCGTCCCGAGCCTAGTTCGCCGCCGCCTGGCGCGCCATCTTTTTTCTCTCGTTCGAATCCAGGTAACGTTTGCGCAGGCGAAAATTATCGGGCGTTACTTCCACGAGTTCGTCGTCCTGAATATACGCAATCGCCTGCTCAAGCGACAGACGCCGCGGCGTTGTCAGGCGCACGGCCTCGTCCGTCCCGGCGGCACGGATGTTGGTCAACTGCTTGCCTTTCAGCGGATTGACCTCAAGGTCATTGCCGCGGCTGTGCTCGCCGATAATCATGCCGGGGTAAACCTCGACGCCGGGATCAATCAGGAGGGCGCCGCGCTCTTCCAGATTCCAAAGCGCGTAGGCAACGCTCTTGCCGGTACCGTTGGAGATTAGAACGCCCGTGCGCCGCCCATCGATAGCCCCGGCATAGGGGCCGTATTCGCGATAGGATCTGTTCATAATGCCGGTGCCGCGTGTCTCGTTCATAAAGTCACCGTGGTAGCCGATAAGTCCGCGCGAGGGCGCGACAAAGCGCACACGAATCTTGCCGCTGCCCGAGGGGCGCATATCTTCCATGCGGCCCTTGCGCTTGGCCAGGGATTCAACAACGGTGCCGGAGTACTCCTCGTCCACGTCAACAAGGACATCTTCGTAGGGCTCCAGCGGTTTTCCGGTTTCTGGGTCTTCCCGCATCAACACCCGGGGGCGGCTGATGGAAAGCTCGAAACCCTCACGGCGCATGGTCTCGATCAAAACACCAAGCTGCAATTCCCCCCGCCCGGCAACGTCAAAGCCATCGCCACCCTCGGATTCCGTCAGCCGGATGGCAACGTTGCCTTCGGCTTCGGCCAGCAGCCGTGCGCGGATCACCCGCGAGGTGACCTTCTTGCCCGAGCGGCCGGCCAGCGGTGAATCGTTGATCGAAAACATCATCGATAAGGTCGGCGGGTCCACGGGATCGGAGGGCAGACTTTCGGTCACTTCCAGATCGCAAAGGGTGTCGGACACCGTGGCCGTCCCGAACCCGGCAATGGCGACGATGTCACCGGCGTGGGCTTCTTCGAGCCCCTCACGCGAGAGCCCTCTAAAACCCAGCACTTTGGTGATGCGGGTCTGCTGGACATTTTCGCCGTCACGGCTGAGAGCCTTTGCCGTCATATTATGTCTGACCGTGCCGGAATGAATACGGCCCGTGAGCACGCGGCCAATAAACGGGTCATTTTCAAGCGTCGTCACCAGCATGACGAAAGGCGCCTCGCCACTCTGATCCGCCACTTGAGGCGCCGGTACGCTGGCGACCACGGTCTCGAATAGCGGCACCATATCGCCGCCCTTTTCGCTCGAATCCCTGACCGCCCAGCCTTCTTTGGCCGAAGCGAAAAGCGTCGGAAAGTCCAACTGCTCCTCGTTCGCCTCCAACGCCACGAACAAGTCAAAGACCTCATCATGGACCTCGTCGGGGCGGGCATCAGGCTTGTCGACCTTGTTGACGACAACAATGGGCTTCAGCCCGAGGCGCAGGGCCTTGGCGGTCACGAACTTGGTTTGCGGCATGGGACCCTCGGCGGCGTCCACCAGCAGCAGCACGCCATCGACCATGCTGAGGATGCGCTCAACCTCGCCGCCGAAGTCGGCATGGCCGGGCGTGTCGACAATATTGATGCGCGTCCCGCCCCACTCCACGGAGGCACACTTGGAGAGAATGGTAATGCCGCGCTCGCGCTCCAGATCGTTGCTGTCCATGACCCGCTTTTCCACCTGCTGGTGGGCGTGAAAAAGGCCGCTCTGGCGCAGCAAAGCGTCGACAAGGGTCGTCTTGCCGTGATCGACGTGGGCAATAATGGCGATGTTGCGAATATTCACGGTGTGTCCGGGATTAGAGCCGCTGGCGGGCGCATGACATAGAGCAACCGGCCCCCAATGTCACGCCCTGATGTCACGCCCTTAATAAGGACCACAGAGCCACGAAATCGGCGGCCTCCGGGGCCCCTAGAGTTTTTCCTTAGGCGTCCCGCCAGATCAGCCGGCACATTTGCGTGCCCAATTCAGGGTCATGGTTGGAAGAGACGTATTCCCTGCCGTCGGCGGTGTAAATTTCCGGCGCCGCGCAGCCGATCGTGGTGACGAACTTGCCGCCGGTATCCACGCCGAAATCAAGCGGGTCCTCGCTGCGGTACACGTGGGTGAGCGCGGCGTAATAATTCTCGGTTCTGAAGAGATAGAAGTAGCCGCCGCGATAGACCACGTGCGCACACTCGTGACTGAAGGATACCGTGCCGCCTCGGCTGCCGTCCCGGTGCACCAATTTATAGTCCGACCAATTGATCAGATCCTTCGAGGTTCGGGCAAAACAACCGCCCTTTCCAAATACGTCGCCCTCATAGCCCGCGTAATACATGTACCAAAGATCACCAACCTTGATCACACAAGGGTCGCGCGCGCCGCCGGGCCCGGTGAAGACGCGGCTGTGGCCTTCCGCATCCTGGTGGCGGGTCCAGTTCTTGCCGTCCTTCGAGGTCATCAGGCAAATCTGGCCCTCGGAGCGCGGATCGAAGATACCCTTGGCCCCGCCATCCACGGGATTGCCCTGGTCGTCGTACACCGCGCCATGGCCCGCGTAGAACATGTAGTAAAGGCCGTTATCGTGAACGAAGAAGGGCGACATGAAGACTTCTTCGCCTTCGGGCAGGGTCACGCATTCGCCCGCCTCCGGACTGCAGCGAATAACCTCGCCGGTTTGAGTCCAGGGGCTGTCCGTGAGCTTGTCCGCCTGCCAGTAGTAGAAAACACGGCCCACCGATGTTTGCCGCACACAACCCCAGAGATGCCAGGTGCCGTCGGGCGCCTGGAAAATGTGGTGGTCGACGGGTTCATTGCTGTTGTTATTGTACTTGGTGAAGGCATCGACCATCTTGGTGTAGGAATCCTCGCTCATGCCCGCCTGTTGCATGGCAAGGCGGAACTGCTCGCCCTGGGGCGAGTTCATGTCGAGGAGAGCATTGGGCGGCTTGCCGCTTGGCAGAATACCCTCGAGATTCGGGCTGGCGCCGATCAGCCACCAGTCGCCGTCCAGCACCGGCTTGAGTTTCCTCTTTGGGCCGGAAAGATTCGTTATCCGCTCGACAGCGGCGGCCGCGCCGGCCGGCAAGGCGGCCAGAGCCGCGCCCGCGCCAAAAGCCTTGAGCAGACCGCGCCGCTCGTCTCTGATTTCATTCATAAAAGTGCCTTCTCCAATTACATGCCCATTCAGCGCGCCGTGAAGCCGCCGTCGATGACCAGCTCGGCGCCGGTGACGTAGCTCGACTCGTCGGACGCCAGGAACAAAATGCCGTAGGCGATTTCCTCCGGCTTGCCGAGTCTTCCCATGGGCACCGCTTGGGCCATTTGCGCGAAGGCGGTTTCCTTGTCGGCACCGGGAATAAGCGCCGCGCCGCGCTCATCAAATATCGGCGTATGAATCAATCCGGGATGAATGGAATTCACGCGGATGTTGTCGCCCTTCATGCCGCATTCGATAGCGATAGATTTACTAAAAAGGCGCACGCCGCCCTTGGCGCCGCTATATGTAGCCAGTTGCGGCATGCCGACCAAGCCGGCGCCCGAGGATATGTTGACAATGGACCCGCCGCCCGCCTTGCGCATGAGGGGAATGGCGATGCGTGTGCCGTAGAACACCGATTCCAGCCCAATCGCCAGCATTTCTTTCCACTGCGCGGGTTTGGCGTCCTCGAATGCTTCGATCTCCGTATTGCCGATGGCGTTGTTCACCAGCACGTTCAGTTGCCCGAACTCAGAGATGACTTTGTCCGTAAGGGCGTCCCAGTCCGCCTCAAGGGTCACATCCTGATGGCAATAAATGGCCGTGCCGCCGCTTTCGTTGATCTCCGCGGCTACCTTTTCACCGTTCTCGTCGGCAATGTCGGTAAGCACGACCTTGGCGCCCTCTTGGGCCAAAAGCCGGGCGGTTGCGCTGCCGATGCCGCCGGACGCCCCGGTGACGATGATGACCTTGTCCTGTACTCGTCCCATTTATGACTTCCCTTCTTCGTTAATGAATCAACGACCCGACAAAAAATGCCCACTCCTCAAGTGCCGAAGAGTTGTGGCGGCTCCGAAGCCAGCCGGTCGAACTCCTTGTCGCCGTCTGTTACGTAATAATTTGTGTTTGTGTAGGTTGTGGTGCGCTGCCGGGGCACGCGGCCAAGACTGCCGATAATATCTTCCATGACCGATACCGTCAGTTCCTGACCGAAACCGGCGCCGGCGGCGCGGGAAATGGATTCCTCCATCAGCGTGCCGCCCAGATCGTTTCCCCCCGCCTGGAGGCAAGCCGCCGCCCCATCGGGGCCAAGCTTGGGCCAGGAGACTTGAATATTGGTGATGTGGGGGTGCAGCGCCA
>CAYOOG010000017.1:25457-27935 GCA_964405515.1 uncultured Alphaproteobacteria bacterium
CAAGCGGGCGACGGCGTGCATCAGCACAGTCTCGCGAAAGGTGGGCCCAGGCCGCGCCCTGCCGCGCAAGTACATGGGCGATTCCATATGAACAAAAGGCAGGGGCACGAGTTCGGTGATACCGCCCGTGCGCTTTTGCAGATCACGCAGGGCGATCAGGTGGCGCGCCCAACTGCCATAGGAGTCGACATGCCCGAACATAATAGTCGAGGTTGTCCGCAGGCCGACGTCGTGGGCGGTCTCGATAATCTCCAGCCATTGTTTGCTTGTGATCTTGTCGGGGCAAATGAGCGACCGCACGTCGTCATCCAGGATCTCGGCAGCCGTGCCGGGCAGGCTGGCAAGGCCGGCGGCCTTCAGACGGCGAAGGAACTCCTTGATGGAAAGGCCCAGGGTCTGGCTCCCGTGGGCAACTTCCAGGGGCGAAAAGGCGTGAATATGAATATCCGGCACGCGTTCCATTATGGCCCGGCACACCGAAAGATAAGTCGCGCCTGTGAAATCGGGATGGATGCCTCCCTGCAGGCATACCTCCGTGGCGCCGCGGGCGCTCGCCTCCTCCGCCCGGTCGCCAATTTCATCAAAGGACAACAGGTAAGGCTGGCCGCGCAGGGAATCCGCCCCCCTGCCCTTGGAAAAAGCGCAAAAGGTGCAGCGGTATTGACAGATGTTTGTGTAATTGATGTTGCGGTTGACCACGTAGGTGACTCCGTTATCGCACACCGCCGCCCGCAGTCTGTCGGCGGCCTCGACCACGGCGTGGAAGTCATCCCCCCGCGCCCGAAAAAGCCGCACAATATCGTCCGATGACAATTCCTGTCCGCCCGTGGCGCGGTCCAGCACGTCCTGAAGTCCCGAGACCGGGGCTATCTCCGAGGACACCGGCGGCCGCGCCATCAGGTCCAGCGGGATTTGCGCCTTGGCATCTCCGGGCGACCAGGCATCTTCCCGCGCCAGTCCCTCGCCGTCACAAAGTTGATTGACCCGGGGCCGAAGGTTGCCGTCGATCCAGATTTCGCCGCCGCTTATGTAATCGGGATAAACGGTTAGCCGTTCAACAAGGGTATGGCCCGCCCGCCGCGTGACTTCCGCCAAGGTCTCGATCCGCGGCCAGGGGGATTCCGGATTTACGTGGTCGGGCGTCACCGGCGAGACGCCGCCCCAATCATTGATTCCGGCCTCGATCAGCACCCCCAAGTTCCCGGCGTTCAAGTTTGGCGGCGCCTGAATATTCATCTGCCCGCCGAAGATCAGCCGCGCCATGGCGATGGTCCACTGAAGTTCCTGGGCCTCCGGCGCCGCTTCCCGCGCCATCGGCGTATCCGGCTTCGGCACAAAATTCTGAATGATGATTTCTTGCAGGTGCCCGTATTCTTCGTGCAACGCGCGTAGCTCGAACAGGCTTTCAATGCGCTCGGGCCGCGTCTCGCCGATGCCGATCAAGATACCGCTAGTCAGGGGCACTTGGGCCCGCCCGGCATCCCGGATAGAGGCCAGCCTTGCCTCCGGGGCCTTATCGGGAGAGCCATAGTGCGGCCCGCCTTTTTCACAAAGCCGTGGCGACGAGGATTCCAGCATCAGCCCCATGGAAGGGGCAACGGGCCGCAGTCTTCTGTAATCCTCAAGACCAATGGCCCCGGCATTCACGTGGGGCAACAAGCCGGTTTCATCCAGCACCAATTGCGCCATCTTGAAGACGTAATCCAGCGTCGTCTCGCATTCCAAGGCCGCCAGGGCCTCCCGCGCGGCCGCATATCGCGCCTCCGGCAACTCGCCCAGCGTAAAGAGCGCTTCCTTGCAACCGGCGGCCTTGCCCTCCTCGGCAAGGGCCAGCACGTCCTCGGGCAATAGATAGGGGGACGGCAGTTTCGAGGGCGTCTCAGCGAACGTACAATAGTGGCAAACGTCGCGGCAAAGCCTGGTCAACGGAATAAAAACCTTGCGCGAATAGGTAACGCTGCTCCCTTTTGCCTCGTCCCTCATCACTCCGGCTCTGGCCATGAGCTCGGCAAGGGATGCGTGCGCCGCCAAATCAAGGGCTTCCTCGAAAGTCGGCAAACCACCGGGTTCGGACAAATTCCTCATGACACAATTTCACCATCGATTGATCTCAAGCGCTTGCGGATTTCCTCGCGGCCGAGAAAAGCCCGGGTACGCGGACCGCAAGCCACGCCAGCCAGCCAAGCCAGATCGGCGTCCAAATCAATATCCCTCGCAAATTTTTCTTCGTCTTTCATGACCGCCGTCAGGCGCCGCGCCTCGGCCTCTTCCTGGTGAAATCTGGCGCTGTCCGGTCCATAGCGGAAGGGGATGGCGTCGGGCGGCGTGCACAGCAGGGCGTTGGTGCCGCCGTCGCGTGCCGCCCGGCAAAGGGTGAGCCCGTCTTCGTGTTCGCGAACCAGCTCGTCCACGTCCTGGCAGGAAAGAACCGGCAGATCTATGGGCACAATCAGAACCGTCTTCACACCTGCACTGCCA
>CAYOOG010000018.1:0-16478 GCA_964405515.1 uncultured Alphaproteobacteria bacterium
ATTCTGCCGGGCGCCGGCGGCACCCAGCGGCTGCCCCGCCTGATCGGCCCGGAAGAAGCCCTGCCCATGATCTTGAGCGGCAAGCCGGTCAACGCCCAAAAAGCCCTGGCCCTGGGAATCATCGACGAAATCATTGAGGGCGATCTTTTGGAGGGGGCCCTGGCCTTTGCCCAAAAGGTGGTGGATGAAAAAATGCCGCTTCGGCGGATTTGCGAGATGGATGATAAGGTCGCGGCCTTTCGCGGCAATGCGGCATTCTTCGAGGCCGCGCGAGAAGGCTTGAAAGTCAAGGCGCGAGGGTATCTCGCCCCATTCAAGATCGTCGATTGCATAGAAGCCGCGGTCAATCTGCCGTTCGACGAAGGGCTGGCGATTGAGCGTGAACTCTTTCTGGAGTGCCGCAACTCAACCCAGTCCCAGGCCCAGATTCATGCCTTCTTCTCGGAGCGCGAGGTGGCGAAGATTCCCGATGTGCCCAAGGACACGCCGGTTCAGGATATCGCCGAGGCCGCCGTCGTCGGGGCAGGCACCATGGGATGCGGTATCGCCATGTGCGTCGCCAACGCCGGCATCCCCGTCAGCCTCCTCGAGATCGAGCAGGAAGCCCTGGATCGGGGAATGGCGACCATCGAGCGCAATTATGCCGCCAGCGTGAAAAAGGGCCGGCTGACCCAGGACGTCATGGATTCGCGCCTGGCGCTCATCAAACCGGTGCTTGAGTACAGCGACTTGGCCGGGGCCGACATCGTCATCGAGGCGGTGTTCGAGGAAATGGACATCAAGAAGGATGTCCTCGGCAAGCTCGACGCCGCTTGCAAGCCCGACGCGATTCTCGCGACCAACACCTCGACTCTGGACATTGACGAACTTGCGAACATAACAACGCGGCCCGGCAAGGTTATCGGCACGCATTTTTTCAGCCCCGCGCACATCATGGTTCTGCTTGAGGTCGTTCGCGGAGACCAAGCCTCGAAGGAGACGGTCGCCACGGCCATGAATCTCGGCAAGACCCTGGGCAAGGTTTCCGTATTGGCCGGTAATTGCGACGGCTTCATCGGCAACCGCATGCTCGAACGCTATCTCAATCAAGCCCTGTTCCTCGTGGAGGAAGGGGCCTTGCCGCAACAGGTCGACAAGGCCCTGCTTGAATTCGGCATGGCCATGGGGCCCTTTGCCATGAGCGACATGGCCGGGCTCGACGTCAGTTATCGTATTCGCCAGCGCCGCCGGGCCGAGGGCAGAAGGCAGGGCGAGCGCGACACCTTCCTGGTGGATAGGTTGTGCGAGCGTGGCCGCCACGGGCAAAAAACCGGCGGCGGTTACTACCGCTATGAGGAGGGTAGCCGGGCGCCCTTGCCTGATCCCGAAGTTGAGTCCTTGATCATTGAGCACTCAAAGGAGCAAAGTATTGAGCGGCGCGAGTTCGGCGACGATGAAATCGTCAAGCGCTGCATCTACGCTATGGTCAACGAAGGCGCCAAGATTCTGGAGGAGGGTATCGCCTTGCGCTCCTGCGACATAGATATCGCCTACCTTTACGGCTACGGCTTTCCTCGTTACCGGGGCGGCCCCATGAAATACGCGGATCTCGTCGGCCTGCAGTCGGTTCTCGACGATGTCCGGGCGTTCAGCGAAGCACACCCCGGCGAAGGATGGGAGCCGGCGGCGCTGCTCGAACGCCTGGCCGCACAAGGTGGCACGTTTAACGGTTAGGACGAGTCAGCGAACAAAGCCGGCGGGTGTGGGCCGCCAATCTTGCACCAAGCTGCCCGCCAGGGCGAGCTGCTCAGCCGACATGTATTCCGAGGCTTCGTCGCGCAGCAACGCGGCCTGGGGAAGCAATGCCTCCACGTCGCTCTCGGCGGCGAGTTGCAGCCACATATAGGCTTTCACAAGATCCTGGCTCACGCCGTCGCCCCGTATGTGCAGGGATCCAAAGGCAAGTTGGGCGCTGGCGTGGCCCTGCAAGGCCGATTTGTAAAACCAGAGGGCCGCTATCGAGAGGTCCCGGGTCACGCCCTGGCCATAGAAGTATTGCGCCCCAAGCATGAATTCCGCTTCCGCATCGCCGCGCGCGGCCAATGAATGGAATTCGGTCAAGGCAGCAGCATATTCGCCCGCGCGGTAGGCGGTCATGCCGTCCTCCATGTCCGCACGGGCGGAAGTCGCGGTCACGCTCACCACAAGCGCCAAAACGGCGCTGACGATTATTAGCGGGCTGAAACGGCAAGACGGCATGAATTCAAGGCTGCAAAGTTGATCGGATGCAGTTTAGCGGTAATCCCGGGCCGGGGCCATGCCACTGCCGGATCGGACTATTCGTGCTAATCTCCGCCCATTGGAGCGTCAGTGCGGGAAATCGAGCATGACAGAGGGCCCAGAAACTCAAGCGCAAAATAGTGGTTCCACTCAAGTTGAGGGTGTTGGCCTATGGGGCCGCCTGCGGCGGAATCTTCTCACCGGAATCGTGGTGACGGCACCCATTGCCATTACCTTTTACCTGGCCTGGCAGTTCATAAGCCTGCTCGACGAGCAGGCCAACCGCCTGATTCCCGCAGCCTATAACCCTGAGAATTACCTGCCGTTCAGTGTCCCCGGGATCGGGCTGCTGCTGATAATTGCCGCGTTGACGCTGATCGGTGCGCTGGCGAAGAATTACCTGGGCCGTTACCTCCTGGGATTCGGCGAGACAATCCTCCGTCGCATGCCTGTTATTCGCAATGTTTACAGTGGGTTAAAGCAGGTGTTTGAGACGGTGGTTTCGCAATCGTCGAGCTCCTTCGAACAGGTTGTGGTCATTGAGTATCCAAGGCCTGGGCTTTGGGCGATCGCTTTCGTCACGGCGGACACGAAAGGCGAAGTGGCCGAGCGCCTTGGGGACGATTTGCTAAGCGTATTTCTGCCCACCACACCCAATCCAACGTCGGGATTCCTGCTGTTCGTCCCGCGCCGGGACGTGACCTTCCTGGACATGTCCGTCGAAGAGGGAATCAAACTGGTGATTTCCGCAGGAATCGTCAGCCCGGAAGAGGCCGTTGCCGGAGCAACGCCAGTTCAGGCAAAGGATTCCGACACACCTTGACCGCCACCCATCGGCGGCGCAATGATTTCGGCGCTTATTGTGCAGGGCGCCTTGGAGAGGGCGCGAAGCTTTAAGGGGGATTTTTTTCATGGGTGGCATACTTGCCTTCGTCTACGGCGTCGTTAGTTACGTCATTTTCTTTCTTACATTTCTGTATCTCATTGCTTTTGTTGGAAATTTCGACGTGGACCTTGGGTTCTACGCGGTCACCAAGACCATCGACACGGGCACGCCGAGCGCCGACGGTGTCATGATCGACCTTGTGCTTTTGCTGCTGTTCGGGTTTCAGCACACAGCCATGGCCCGGCCCGGCTTCAAGGAAATGTGGACCAAGGTCATGCCCGCATCCGTGGAGCGTAGTACCTACGTTCTGGTCACAAGCCTCATACTTATCATCATGTTTTGGCTGTGGCGGCCGATGACCGACGTCATCTGGAGCGTGAGCGGTATTGGCGCCATGATTCTGACCCTGCTGTTCTTCGCCGGGTGGGGGATCGTGCTGCTAAGTACCTTCCTGATTAATCACTTCGACCTTTTCGGACTGGTGCAGGTTTATGACCGGCTGCGGAGCAGACAAAGTCCGCACGGCCAATTCGTCACGCCGATGCTATACAAACTGGTAAGGCACCCGATGATGACGGGCATGCTCATCGCCATGTGGGCAACGCCGCACATGAGCGTCGGCCACCTCTTCTTCGCCGCCGGAATGTCGCTCTACATTCTTATCGGCATCAGATTCGAGGAGCGTGATTTGGCGGCGGACCTTGGCCCCGCATATGTGGACTATCAGGCGAAGGTGCCGCGGATCATTCCGTGGATCGGCGGCAAATAGATACTGTCAGCCCGAGCGCAGCAGCCTGACCGCCTCATCGCGCTCGAAGAGATAGAGCAAGACCCTGAGCGCCTCGCCCCTTGGCGTGGTTAGCTCGGGGTCGCGCTCAACAATCATCCGTGCATCGTCCCGGGCCGCAGCCAACAACTCCCCGTGTTCCGCCAGATCGGCAAGCCGGAAGGTCGGCAAACCGCTCTGACGCGTGCCCAACAACTCTCCGGCGCCCCGCAATCGCAGGTCTTCCTCGGCAATGCGAAAGCCGTCATCGGTCTCGCGCAGGATAGCGATACGCGCCTTGGCGGTTTCCGTCAGCGGCCCGGCATAAAGCAGCAGGCAAGCCGAATGCCCGCTGCCGCGCCCCACACGGCCCCTCAACTGGTGCAACTGGGCGAGCCCGAAACGCTCGGCATGTTCGATCACCATGACCGTGGCCTCGGGCACGTCAACGCCGACCTCGATCACCGTCGTTGACACCAACACGTCCAGGTGCCCGGCGGAAAAGGCATCCATGACGCGGTCTTTTTCTGGCCCTTTCATGCGGCCATGGACCAGTCCGACACGTTCGCCAAAAGTCGACTTAAGACTGGCCTGCCGGGCGTCAACGGCGGCAAGGTCGCTGTCCTCGGACTCCTCGACCAGGGGGCAGACCCAAAATGCCCTGGCGCCGCCGTCGACGGCGCGGCGAACCCCGGCTATGGTCTCGTTCAGCCGTTCGAGCGGCACGGCACGGGTATCAACGGGCGTTCGGCCCGGCGGCTTTTCCGTCAACTTGGAAACATCCATGTCGCCGTAAGCGGTCAAGGTGAGCGTGCGCGGTATGGGCGTCGCCGTCATCACCAGCACGTCGACCGGTCCGCTGCCCTTGCCGGTCAGCATCAAGCGCTGGTGAACGCCAAAGCGGTGTTGCTCGTCGATCACCGCCATGGCCAGATTGTCGAAGTCGACATCGTCCTGAAACAAAGCGTGAGTACCGATAACAATGGCGGCCTTGCCCGAGGCTATGTCCGCCAGCTTCTCCTCACGCGGTTTGCCCTTGTCGCGCCCGGTCAACAGGACCAAACCCACGCCGGCGGAACGGGCCAGGGGCGATAAGGTCTTTTCGTGCTGCCGCGCCAGCACTTCCGTTGGCGCCATCAGCGCCGCCTGGCCGCCGGCTTCGATAGCCGCCAACATGGCGAGCAGGGCAACCACCGTCTTGCCGCTGCCCACGTCACCCTGCAGCAGGCGCAGCATGCGGCTGGTCGATTCCATATCGCTGACAATTTCGGAAAGGCTGCGTTCCTGGCAGGCCGTCAGCTTGTAGGGCAGGGCGTTCAACACTTTGTCACGAAGCATGCCGATCCCGGCGAAAGAGCGCCCGGGCAGACGTCGCATGCGCTGACGCACCAAGGCCAAGGCCAATTGATTGGCAAGCAGTTCATCAAAGGCGAGCCGTTGCCGCGCCGGAGCGAGAGGGCCGAGGTCCGCCTCTCCCTGCGGCTGATGAACAGACAGCAAAGCCTTGCGCCAAACCGGCCAGGCTTGCTTCTTCAAATAACTCTCATCCTGCCATTCATCGAGTTCGGGGGTCGCGGCCAGGGCCTGGACAATGGCCTTGGAGAGCGGCTTGGCGGTCAGGCCCGTGGTCAGGGGGTAAACCGGCTCCACCCGTTGCAGTTCGGCAATATTCTCGGGCTCGGCGATGTGGTCCGGGTGGCTGATCTGGACTTGCTCCTGATAATACTCGGCCTTGCCGCTGACCACCCGCACCTCGCCCACGGGCAGAACGCGCTCCAGATAGCTCTTGTCTGCGTGGAAGAATACCAGCGTCACCACGCCGGTCTCGTCGGAGCAGCGCACCCGATAGGGCATGCGCTTGTTGTGGGCCGGCTCGTGCTTGTCCACGGTGACGGTCAGGGTCACCACCGCGCCGTCCGGTACATCGGCGACCTTTGGCGCAAAACGACGATCAATGATGGCGCTGGGCAGATGCCAGCACAGATCGACCAGGCGCGGCCCCGCCAGAGCTTCAATATATTTGGCGGTTCTCGGGCCCACCCCATCCAGGGATGTCACCGGCGAAAACAGGGTAAATAGGGCTTCCGGGCGCATGGCGCCCAGCTTATCCCAGGCGGCAGGGCCATACCACGCTCGAGGGTCAATATGCCGCCTACTGACAGGCCCGGCGTGACGCGCTATACCCGTGCGCCCGATTTCTAAGACAGAGCCATGAACGAAAGTCCCGATACTCGACGCAAGCGCCTGATCTACCGCAGCAAGTACCGCGGCAACAAGGAGATGGACATCATCCTTGGCGGCTTCGCCGAGCGCCATGTGGACGGCTTTAGTGACGCCGAGCTGGACGAGTACGAAGCCATCCTCTTCTGCCCCGATCAAGACCTCTATGCCTGGATAAGCGGCCGCGGCTCCCCGCCCGCCGACAAGGCGGGCCCGGTCATGGACCTGTTGCTGCGCTTTCACCTCGAGGCATCTTGAGCACCTTGGATAAACTGGCCATCGCTCCTGGAGCCGCCCGGGCCGTAAAAGTGGGTGGCGCGCCGGAGGGGCTGGACGCGCTGCTTATCGGCGACCTCGCGCGAAGCGCCCCTCACGGTCTGCTGCATATGGCCCGGGATGATGCGCGCCTCGCTTCCATGGCCGAGATGCTGGCCTTCTTCGCGCCGGAGATCACGGTCCTGACCCTGCCGGCCTGGGATTGCCTGCCCTACGACCGGGTCTCGCCCCACACGGATATTTCCAGCCGCCGCATGGAGGTCCTGTCCCGCCTCGCAGCGGACAAAATCTCCGGGCCTTTCGCAGTGATTACCACGATAAGCGCCGCGCTCACCCGCGTACCGCCGCGCCAAACCCTGCGCGAGGCGCACTTCAAGGCCACGGCAGGCGAACGCATTGATCTGGCGGCCCTCCCAACCTTCCTCGAGCGCATAGGCTACACCCGCGCCGGGACGGTGATGGAGCCGGGCGAGTTCGCCGTGCGCGGCGGCATCGTGGATATATACCCGCCCGGCGTCGAGCAACCCCTGCGGCTTGACCTGTTTGGCGACACTGTTGAGTCCGTCCGTGTCTTTGACCCGCTGACGCAAAGAACCACGGGCACGCGCGAGGGTATGAGCCTGCTGCCGGTCTCCGAGGTAAGGCTGGACGAGGCCTCCATCGAGCGATTCCGTTCCGGCTACGTTTCCCTGTTCGGCGCCGTGACCGATGATGATCCGCTCTACGAAGCGGTCAGCGCCGGGCGAAAGTTCGCCGGACTTGAGCACTGGTTGCCCTTGTTCCACGAGAAACTGGAAACGGTTTTCGATTATTTGCCGGGGGCAGTGGTGACCCTGGACCAGCTTGCCGACGACGCCCTGGAGGCGCGCCTCTCCATGATTGCCGACTATTACGCCAACCGGAAGGCGGCAGCCGGGGCCCGTGATCTTATGGCCGCGCCCTACAAGCCGCTGCCGCCCGAGATGCTCTATCTCGACGGCGCCGCCTGGAAGCAGGTATTGGAGGCCCGGACCACGCATCACTTCAGCACCTTCAAGTCGCCCGAGGGGCCGGGCACCGTGGATGCCGGGGGGCAGCAGGGACGCAGCTTCGCGCCGGAGCGCCAGCAGCCGGAGATCAATCTTTTCGATGCCGTTGGCGATCATATCCGCGACTTGCAGAGCCAAGACACAAGGGTACTTCTTGCCGCCTACAGCGTCGGCTCCCGCGAACGGCTTTCCGGCGTACTCGCCGACCACGGCATCCAAGGCCTGCAGCCCGTTGAACATTGGGGCGATGCCCGGGCCCTGCCGGACGAGGCCGTCGGCGTTGCCGTGCTGCCCCTGGAAACCGGCTTCGTTGGAAACGGCATCGCGGTTATCGGGGAGCAGGACATTCTCGGCGACCGTCTGGTGCGGCAGGCGCACCGCAGCCGCCGCGCCGAGGATTTTCTCCGGGAGGCTTCCAGCCTTTCCCAGGGCGACCTGGTGGTGCACATGGACCACGGGATCGGGCGCTACAATGGGCTGGAGACCATCGATGTCGCCGGCGCGCCCCACGACTGCCTGCATCTGGTCTACGACGGCGGCGATAAACTTTATCTGCCGGTGGAGAATATCGAGATTCTGTCGCGCTACGGCTCGGATACCTCGGGCGCGGCGCTGGACCGGCTCGGCGGCAGCGGCTGGCAGGCGCGCAAGGCCAAGCTCAAAAAACGCATCCGTGACATCGCCGACCAACTCATCAAGATCGCGGCGGGCAGGGCGCTCACCAAGGCGGATCGCATGCCGCCGCCTGAAGGCATCTACGAAGAGTTTTGCGCCCGCTTCCCCTACGACATGACCGAGGACCAACAGCGTGCCGTGGAAGAAGCCATCGGCGATCTGACCTCGGGCCGGCTGATGGACAGGCTGGTCTGCGGCGATGTGGGCTTTGGCAAAACCGAAATCGCCCTTCGTTGCGCCCTGGTTGTCGCCATGTCGGGCAAACAGGTGGCCGTGGTCACGCCGACAACACTTCTGGCCCGGCAGCATCACAAGACATTTTGCGATCGTTTTGCCGGGCTGCCGGTGATGATCCGCCAATTGTCCCGCATGGTCACGCCGGGGCAGGCCAAGGAAACCAAGGAGTTTCTCGCCCAGGGCCAGGTGGACATAATCATCGGCACCCACGCGCTGCTTTCCAAGAACATCGAGTTTCGGGACTTGGGCCTGTTGATTATTGACGAGGAACAGCACTTCGGCGTTACCCACAAGGAGCAGCTCAAGAATTTGAAGTCCGACATCAATGTTCTTACCCTGACGGCCACGCCCATACCGCGCACATTGCAGATGGCATTGTCCGGCGTTCGCGACCTTAGCCTGATGGCCACGCCGCCGGTCGACCGGCTGGCGGTGCGAACTTTCGTGCAGCCCTTCGATCCCTTGATCGTGCGCGAGGCAATCCTGCGCGAGCACTTTCGGGGCGGGCAATCCTTCTACGTTTGCCCGCGCATATCGGACCTGCCCGAAACCGCCGATTTTCTGACGGAGCACGTGCCGGAGGTGAAGTTCGCCGTTGCCCACGGTCAGATGCCCCCAAGTGAATTGGAGGAAGTCATGAGCGCCTTTTACGAGGGCTCGTTCGACGTTCTCCTGTCGACAACGATCATTGAATCAGGTCTTGATATCCCCACCGCCAACACCCTGGTTGTGCACCGCGCCGACCGCTATGGGCTGGCTCAGTTGTATCAACTGCGCGGCCGTATAGGGCGCTCCAAGGTTCGCGGTTATGCCCACCTGACGGTGCCCGCCAACAAGCCGCTCACCGACAGCGCCGACAAGCGCCTTCGTGTGTTGCAGGCCCTCGATACCCTTGGCGCGGGGTTCAGCCTGGCAAGTCATGACCTGGACATTCGCGGCGCCGGAAACCTACTCGGAGAAGAGCAATCCGGGCAGATACGCGAAGTTGGTATCGAGCTATACCAGGAACTGCTGGAACAAGCGGTGGCCGAAGCCCGCACGGGCGGGGGCGAAGATGTCATATCAGGTGACGGCCAGTGGACGCCGCAAATCAGTACCGGCACCTCCGTGCTCATCCCCGACCGCTACGTGACAGATCTGGACGTGCGCATGTCGCTCTACCGGCGGCTGGCCTCGCTGGAAGATCGGGCGCAAATCGACGGCTTCGCCGCCGAGCTTATCGACCGTTTCGGCGAATTGCCGGAGGAAGTGGATCACCTGCTGAAAATCGTCGAAATCAAGGCGCTCTGCCGCCGCGCCGACATCGAAAAGGTCGACTCAGGACCAAAGGGCGCGACCATCGCTTTCCGCAACAATAGCTTTGCCGATCCGGCCGGGCTGGTGGAATTCATCACCATGCAACAGGGTACCGCCAAAGTACGGCCGGATCACCGCTTGGTCCTGAAGCGTCATTGGGAGGACGCCAACGATCGTCTGGAGGGTACTTTCAGGCTGGTTCAGGACTTGGCGAAAATGGCCGATCAGGCAGCGACTGCGGCGCCAAAGGCCTGAAGCAGAACATCGGGCGCCACGGCGCCGACCACCGGCACCTTGCGTTCAATGATAAAGCAAGGCACGCCGGAAACACCCAGGGAGCGCGCTCTGGATTCCTCTTCCAACACCAAATCCTCGTCGCGGTCGCTATCCAGCAGCTTAGCGACAATCTTGGCGTCCATTCCAGCATCGCCGGCGATTTCCGTTAAAACCGCACTGTCGCCGATATCATGGTCCTTTAGGAAATAGCGGCTGAACAGGGCTTCGACCACGGCATCCTGGACATCTGCGGAATCGGCCCAGCGCATCAGCCTGTGAGCATTCAATGTGTTGGGGATGCGGGCGTCGCCGGTAAAATCAAAGGAAATTCCGTCGCTCCGGCCTTCCGTGGCGATGGTCTCAAAGAATTCCTCCGCGCGGCCGCCACCGAACTTGGCCTTGATGTATTCGGCGCGATCGACGCCTTCCTTCGGCATGTCGGGGTTCAGTTGGAAGGGCCGCCAAGTGACCTGAAAGTCCAGATCAGGACGCTGGGCCATGGCTTTTTCCAACCGCCGCTTCCCCAAGAAGCACCACGGGCAAATGGCATCTGAAATGACATCTATCTGCATGGGCCGCAGTATACGAACGCTAGGCCTTCACAACAACGCCGGGTACGCCCACGCTCATGGTCCCAATCACGGCGGCATCGCCGTGACCCTGGCCGTGGAAAAGGTCAAGCACCTGATCGGCGGCGGACGGCGCACACGACACCAGGAGACCGCCACTGGTTTGAGGGTCGCATAACAGATTCTGACGCCATTGCGGCAGGCCTTGGGGCAGGGTCACTTCGTGGCCGTAGCTTTGCCAATTGCGCCCTGCGGCGCCGGTGTTATGGCCGGCCTCCGCGAGTTCGAGGGCGGTCGGCAAGATCGGAAGATTGTCGATGTCCAACACCGCCGACAGGCCGGAACCCCGGCAGACTTCAAGGAGATGACCAAGCAGGCCGAATCCGGTGACATCGGTCATGCCATGAACGCCGGCGATCTCGCCCAAATGCACGCCCACACTGTTGAGGCGCGTCGTAACCTTCAGCATTTCCTTGTATCCGGCATCTCCCAATTCACCCTTTTTCAGCGCCGCCCCGAGAATGCCGACTCCAAGGGCCTTGCCCAATATCAGAAGATCGTCCTCTTGTGCGGTATCGTTGCGCCTTATTGCCGTCAGGTCAGCCAAGCCGACCGCCGCCAAACCGTATATGGGTTCCGGGGAATCGATGGAGTGACCGCCGGCAACGGCAATGCCCGCTTCCCGGCATGCGGCGGCGCCACCGGCCAGGACTTCGCCGACGGCCTCAAACAGCATCTTATCCAACGGTACTCCCAAAATCGCCAAGGCCAAGATAGGCCGGGCGCCGGTGGCATAGATATCGGAAAGGGCGTTGGTGGCGGCGATACGGCCAAAATCAAAGGGATCGTCGACAATCGGCATGAAAAAGTCAGTGCTCGCCACCACCGCCTGCCCATCGCCGATCTTGTAGACCGCCGCGTCATCGCTGTTTTCCGTACCCACCAGCAGGTTCGGGTCGGTGAACGGGGCGGGCAGGGCGGACAGCATTTCACTCAAGACGGCGGGCGCGATCTTGCAGCCGCAACCGCCGCCGTGGGACAGAGTGGTCAACCGGAATTGCTGATCGGTCATGTAGCCTCGCACAAGAAGCGCACTGATTCGGGATGCGAGGATAACCGCGCGCGGCCACGAAGTCGCGGTCGTTACAGGGGTTCATGCCTCACAAAAGGGTGAGGGGAATCTTGTCGCGGTTAACTGCCCAGCGCCCCGTGGGCGCGGGCGAGAAGGGATTCCGGCGTATCGCCGTCCGCTAAGCTGGCGCAGCCCAAGTCCACATGAATCTGGATCGGCTTCTCGCCTTCGGCGACAGCGAATTCCGTTTGATTGATGACGCTGGCGATGCGGTTCGTCACGAAGTCGGCTTGAGCTAGTGGCGTGTCCGGCATGACCACGCACAACTCTTCGCCGCCGGAACGGGCCGCCAGATCCTCGCCACGCACGAGGGCGGCTACCAGCCCGCCGAGCTGGCGCAGCAACCGGTCACCGGCGGCATAACCTTGCTGCTCGTTGATTTCGGCCATATCTCGGACGTCAAAGACACCGACGGCCAGATCACCTTTTCTGGCGGCGGCATCGGCAATCTCGGCCCCCAAATGTTCGTGTAGAAAGCCGAAGCTATACAGGCCCGTGAGGCTGTCGCTGGTTACAAGGTGGGGCGCCTCGCGGTAGATACGTTGCATGGCCAAGCGTACCCGTTGCTGTTGGACAAGCGCTTCGGTTCGCATCAACAACTGCTTGGGAGAAACCGGGTGGGTCAACAGATCCGTGGCGCCCTTGGCAAAGAGGACGGCCGGGTCGCCAAGGGCTGAGGGATCGGCCACGATCAGTATGGGCAAATTGTAATTACGGGTATCGCGGCGAATTCCTTCGACCATCTCCAAATAGGGCGCGCAATCCGCCCGGCGCAATTCAACAAGAAGGGCATCCACCTTGTCCCGCCCCAAATGAGCGGTGACTTCGGCGGGTTCACCGAGCTTGGTGACATCGTAGGTGTCAGCCAGGACTTTCTCGGTCCCAATGCACTCCGGGTTGTCGGCACCGACCAGGAGCAACTTGCCTCCCGCCGCCTGTTCGGCAGGCTGAAAGTTTGGACTGTCGATGCCGTATCGCTCCGACGTCGCGTAGCGGCGGCGAAGCTCGGCTCGCATTGTGGCGAGACGGCCCAGCAGTTCCAGGCGTCTAGTAAGCTGCAACTCGCCGACCGGCGCATCAAGAAAGGCATCGGCCCCGGCCTCGAAGGCCGGGCCTTGAAGGTCTGAAGCACCCTCCGGCGCCACGAAAATGACCGAGGGCGACCCGGCAACAGCGCCATTTCCGTGGGGTCGTCCCAGTCGACCTACCAAGTCGAGGGCGGCGCCGGCGTCATTGTCGGCGCAAACAACGGTTATGGGAGGTATATTTTGTGCCGCCAGATCAAGGGCCTCGTCATTGCTGGCCGCGACCTGAAAGTGAAAATCGGCGGCTTCCAGAATACTGGAAATCTGGGTTCTGGCATCCGCGTCATCTGCGCAGAGGAGAATACGGGCAGCAAAAGGCATGGCTACGCTCCAGGCGGAAGATATAGTTGGCATCAACGTATTGCTTGAAGTATTTCAAATTCTGGTTACCAAGGGATTAACCTCGGCGGATAACCTTCACCAATCATTCAGCCTTTGGGAGGGCCTATCGTGACACTCACCTGTGATCTCAGCGGCAAGACGGCATTCGTCAGCGGCGCCACAAGTGGCCTTGGCCGCCAGTTCGCCCTGACCCTGGCCCGTAGCGGGGCCCGCGTGGCCGTTACCGGTCGGCGGGTCGACCGCTTGGAGGCCTTGGAGGAAGAAATTGAAGCTTTTGATGGCCGCGCCATGGCCATCAAGATGGATGTTACCGATGGCGACGCCATTGCCGATGCCGTGGAGGCGGCGGAGACGGAACTGGGGCCCATCGGAATCCTGGTCAACAACGCCGGAATCAGCAAGCCGACGATGGCCGTTAAAGTCACCGAAGAGGACTTCGACGAGATCATGGCGGTCAACGTCAAGGGCGTGTTCCGCCTCGCCCAGGAGGTCGGCAAACGGATGATCGGCCACGGCAATGGCGGGAGGGTCATCATTATCGCCTCGATCGCGGCCTTTCATGTGGCCAACGGCCTCAGCACTTACGGTATGTCCAAGGCCGCCGTGGCTCACATGACTCGGATTCTGGCCCTTGAGTGGGCGCGATATGGCATCAACGTCAACGCCATTTGCCCGGGTTATATCGAAACCGAAATGAATACCGCCTACTTCGCAACACCCGAAGGGCAAAAGATGATCAACTCTTTCCCAAAGAAGCGCCTAGGCAAGCCTGAGGACTTGGACGGGCTCCTGCTGCTGTTGGCATCAAACGCCTCGGATTACATCAGCGGAGCACTCTTCACCGCCGATGACGCCCAGTCGTTAGGGGGCTAGGCTCAGGGGCCTGATTTTGTGTCGAAGTGGGGAGGAAACCGCCCAAATCGGTTTGAAGAGCGAACTCGCGGAACCTACCGTATATAGTGGTTCGAATCACCTACACTACAATATATTTGACAAGAAACCCGGGGCACCCTACGCTCCGCGCACGACTTATCACAGACTTGCCCGGCTCAGCCGGGCTTTTTTTCCCGGAAATTGGCTCGAAATGGGGTGTTTAGGCGCCGATGGCGGCGGCTTCGGGGTCGCTCTGGGCCCCGGCATGAGCGTCCTTGCGCCGGTTGGGGCCCTCATACTCGCCGGATTGCCGGCGGCGGCGGCGATCGGGTCCAAAGTACTGCTTACTACGAACGATGGGCCGCGGGCGCTCGATGACTTCCATAAGACGATGTTCAAGAATCTCCGGCGAAACCGGCTTAGCCACGAATTCGCTGACCCCGGCATCGCGGGCCTCGCGCACGCGGCTCTGATCGGAATAGGCCGTCAGCATGATGATGGGAAGAACCCGGTTAGGGTTATTCTCGTCCGACCGGATTGCCGTGACAAATTCAATGCCACCGCCCTGCATATTGCAGTCGCAGATGACAACGTTGCAACTGCTGCCTTGGAGCATATCGACGGCATCTTCGGCACCGAGAGCGGTTAGTACCGTGCCGACGCCCAGGCCGTTGAGAACGCTTTTGACCACGCCCACCATGTGACGGTTGTCGTCAACCACCAACACGGTCAAATTTTCAAGACTAGACACGGTCACGGCTCCTTCGTCCCCCGGGGAGTTAGCTTTGGCAACACAGCGCCACCATCCAAGGCAGAACGGCGGCAGTCCATTAACGCATGCTCCGGTTAGGGAACCGTAAAGTTGTTTGGTAAACCGCTTATTTCCAAGGCATTCCGGCGGCTAGGCGGCGCAATCCGTGCAAGTCGGGGAGGTCGCATCAAGTTCAAGGCGTTTATGCGCAATTTCCTCGCCGCAGACCAGGCAATACCCGTAATCTCCGGTCTCCAGGCGCGCAAGCGCGGCACTGATGCGCTCAAGCTCGATTCGGCGGCGGCGCTCGACTTCCACGGACATGGCCTGGGACTGCAAGGCGTCCATGCGTGAAAGCCGGCCGACCCGGCTTTGATCCAGTTCCACGGGCTTCTTGTCTGCGTCGACCGCCTCGGACATCGCCACGATCTCCGTCCTCCGCGCCTCTAGACGTCGCCGTACTGCATCCACATCTATTTTCGCCACCATGCTCAAAGCCTACCGCGCCCGCCCGGCGCCGGTCACGGAGAATTTAGTTGCTCTGGCCTTGCTCATAGGACTCTATCGCCGTCTTTCCTACGGCCTGGCCTTCCTCATTCACTTCGTCAGCGTCGCTTCATCCTGGCAGCAGATCATAGATCCCTATGGCCTGATAACCGGTAACGTCAATCACCTGTTCGCGGCGGGTGTACCGGTTCTCGCTGGATTCTGGCTGCTTTATTGGTTGCGTGACTGGGATAGCCTCACCGTCGACGCAAAGTACAGGCTGCGGACCTAGAAGCTTAAGACTCCGCCCCAGGCGCCGAGCACGACAAAGGCCGTGCACAACATGCCAATGAGCGTGAAGAACGAAACCGCGAGATTTCCCAGAGTGGCCACGGGGTGGATATCCCGATCCACGGTTTGACGCTCCGGGCCACGCTGGCAGCTCCCGGCAATCAGGGCAACAAATGCCCGGCTACCGAAGAAGGGAATAGAAATACGCAGGTCAATGGGAAACGAGTTCTTTGCCTGCTGCGGCTCGATAGCGGTAACAAGGGCTTGGCGTTGATGTGGCGAGAGGTCGGCGATCACGTCCGACGGCAGACGCTCCATGGCGGTTGCGCCGCCCACATCCAATTCGGTGTTGTCAAATGCTATGTCTTCGGCCGCCATGATCACATCCCCTATGTCTTCAAGGTCCACCTTAGCGGCAAATTCTTAGTCTTTTGATAACGCCCCAATGCCGGGCAGACTCTGGTCAAGGCAGGTGGAAGCACACCTTCAAAACCGCTATAGAAGTCTCATCAGATATTTAGGGGTGAAGCAGGAATGAAATATCTCCACACCATGGTTCGGGTCAGCGATCTCGACGCTTCCCTGGATTTTTACTGCAACAAGCTCGGCCTCAAGGAAATCCGCCGCCACGAAGTAGAGGCCGCCCGTTTTACACTGGTTTTTCTTGCGGCCGAGGGAGATGAAGACGCCGTAGTCGAACTGACCTACAACTGGGATCCGGAAGAATTGGCCGGTGGCCGCAATTTCGGCCATCTCGCTTACAGCGTAGATAATATTTACGAAACCTGCCAGAAATTGATGGACGCCGGCGTGACCATAAACCGGCCGCCGCGCGATGGCTGGATGGCTTTCGTCCGCTCGCCCGACGGCGTGTCCATCGAACTGTTGCAGAATGGTGATAAGCTGGCGCCTGAGGAGCCTTGGGCCTCCATGGAAAATATCGGCGAATGGTAGGACTGCGCCCCTAGGGCCCGGTATTTTTGGCGGATGGGGTGGGATTCGAACCCACGAGACGCTTGCACGCCTGCCG
>CAYOOG010000018.1:16488-26860 GCA_964405515.1 uncultured Alphaproteobacteria bacterium
ACCGGTGCCTTCAACCACTCGGCCACCCATCCGTTAGTGAAACGCCTATCAAGAGGGAATGTGACGCTTTCGCCGCCGTTTCGCAACTATCCTGAGCGAACCGAAGGGGTTAGCATGTGGTGTGCAGGGGGATTCGGCACTGTAAACCTTATGCGTTAAGTACTACCGCAAGCTCTCATCGCAGGAAACATCTGCCATGAAACAGGCCCCGGACACAGCAGAAGTAGGCTGGCTGAAACACATTTTTGGCAAGGACGCGTTCTGGGATTGGAATCTCGAAACGGACGAAATCTATTTGAGCCCGCAATTGCTAAGCATGCTTGGCTATGAGCCCGGAGAAATCACCCCAGACAGGGAAAGCTGGCTCAAAACAGTTCACCCGGACGATGTCGAGGAAAGCACTGCTCGTCTGACCGAGCACATCGAGGGTCGAACACCGTTTTATCAGGCCGAGAACCGCCTGAAAGACGCGGACGGATCGTGGCGCTGGTTTCTGGTTCGCGGAGCCGTAGTTGAGCACGACGCCGGAGGCCGCGCCCGCCGCGTCTTTGGTACGCACACGGATATTACCGAACGCAAGTCAGTGGAAGAAGCCTTGCGCGCCAGCTAGGCAAGGCTGAAAGAAGCGCAAACGCTGGCCAGAATCGGCAGTTGGGAATACGACTTTGCCAGCAAGACCTATACAGCCTCTGAAGGCTTGCTCGCACTCCTTGACGTGGACCCAAGCTTGGGCTCACCGAGCCGGGATTCTTACGCTAGTTTGGTTCATCCGGATGACCAGCAGGCTGCGGCCGAAAAGCACCTACGGGCACTGGAAACAATGACATCGTATGTCTCCGAGTACAGGATCGTGTCGTCCAGCGGGAAAGTGCTATTCGTGCAGAGTAATAACAAGATACTGCGGGATGAAAACGGCAAACCGCAAAAACTTATTGGCACCATTCAGGACATTTCTTCCCGCAAGGCAGACCAGGACGCCTTGCGTGAAAGCGAGAAAAAGTTTCGCCAACTGGCCGAAAACCTTCAGCAAGCATTTTTTGTAGCCGAAGGCCCTGATTCCGACGCACCCGGTAAGGGCATTTACCTGAGCCCCAACTTTGAATCGATAACCGGTGTTCCGGCCGACGAACAACGCAAATCGCCGAACCGCTGGCTTGATGCCGTGCACAACGATGATCGGGAACGCGTAGAACAGGCGTTAGTGGATTTTCGATACCACGGTCGGGATTTCAACGTCGAGTACCGCGTCGTCCTGCCGGATGGGGAGGTACGTTGGTTGAGTTCGCGCGCCTTTCCGGTTGAGGACGGTCAGGGCAAAAAGTACCGCACCGTGGGCTTTGCCCAGGATATTACAGAACATAAGCTGGCCGCCAAGCAGATTGAGCAATATCAGACGCAGCTTGAATGGATGGTGGACAACCGCACCGCAGACCTTGAACACGAACTGGAGGAGCGTCGCAAGGCCGAAAGCCATCTTGAGCGATTGAGCCGTGAACAAGAACTGATTCTGTCGAACGTTCAGATCGCTATCGCGATTGTCAAGAATGCAACGATCCAGAACGCAAATAGCTTTCTTGAACGGGTGCTGGGCTACGGTACCGGCGAATGTCTTGGTATCAAGCTAAGCGATATCTACCCCAACAAAGAGGAATTCAAGAAAGTTGAAGATGAAGCATTGCCCCGCCTGTCGAGCGGCGAGGCATACCATGCCGAATGCTTTCTCAAACGCAAGGATGGCGAGCAAATTTGTTGCCGTATAGCGGTAAAAGCAATCGATCAGCTTGAGCCCGATGCCGGTTCAATTTGGCTCTTGGAAGATGTGACCGAAGCCCGTGATTTGGCGCGGCAGATGCAGATGCGGAAGGACGAATTGACTCACGTTGCCCGGCTAAACATGATGGGCGAAATGGCCACGGGCCTAGCGCACGAAATCAATCAGCCGCTTTCCGCCATTGCGAATTATACCCAAGGATGCGTACGCCGGTTGCAGTCAGGCGACCTGGACAGCGAGCAGATGATGGAGGCTCTCCAGCAAGTTACGGCACAGTCGAACCGGGCAAGCCAGATAATCGAGCGAATGAGAAAGTTTCTCCGCAAGGGTGAAACGGAAATCGCCAATGTCGACGCGAACACGGCAATAGAAGAAGCGATCAACCTTTTGCACGGTGACGCGCTTCTTCGCGATATTCGGATCGAGTATGAATTCTCGGGAGCGTTGCCGCCGATCGCGGCCGACATCGTACAATTTCAGCAGGTCGTAATGAATATCGCCAGAAACGGTATGGAAGCGATGCGTGAGGCTCGCGCCATTGACGGTGGACTGCTGGTCATTCGTACATCGCTCGCGGAAAGGGGGGAGGTCCGCATCGATATCGAGGATAGTGGCCCGGACATATCCAACGTACCTCTATCCGAAGTGCTTGATCCGTTTGTGACAACCAAACCCGGGGGATTGGGACTCGGCCTATCTATCTGCCGAACGATTGTGGAAGCCCACGGTGGCCGATTGTGGATTGAAGAATCAAGTTCCGACGGCACGACCGTAAGCTTTGCGATGCGCCTGTCAACGCGGACCGATCATGGCCTTACCTGATCCGCTTATCCATGTCATTGACGACGACAAGGCTGTGCGGGACTCTTTGGGTTGGCTTTTGGGTTCCGTTGGCCACGCGGTACTGTGCCACGACTCCGCAGACGAGTTTCTTGAAATTTACGAAAAGGATCTTCCGGGTTGCGTTCTAGTTGACGTCCGGATGCCTGGAATGAGCGGACTCGAACTTCAGAAAGAACTGGCGGCTCAAGCACCCAACCTCCCGGTCATTGTCATAACCGGCCACGGCGATGTGCAAATGGCCGTAGAGGCAATGAAGACAGGCGCGTTCGACTTTGTGCAAAAACCCTTCAACGACCAAATTCTGGTCGACTTGGTGCAAAAAGCGATCGATCAAAGCTGCAGTTCGCTTCGCGACGGCGCACTGCGCGGTGAAGTGCTCAAGCGCGTCGATCGCCTTACGCTACGGGAACGACAGGTGTTGGATCTGGTTGTCGCCGGCGAATCAAACAAGCGGATCGCCTACCATCTCGATCTAAGCGAAAAAACCATCGAGGCCCACCGCGCCAGCATGATGGAAAAGATGGGTGCGAGATCTTTGGCCGAACTGATGAAATTGGTATTCCTGGCTAACCCCGCTGCAGGGGCCCCATAAATCGAAGAGCCACGCACCCCTTCCGTGCCTGTTCGGCAATGGCGACATGGAATTTCCGTGGATTCCGGTGGGCGTGGAGAAAACCAGGCCAAATACCATTTCGAATAGGCTTTTTTCCTTGGCATGCCACATTGGCGGCGGAAATGGGTTGCCGCAAACGCGCGGTGACGCTTAAAACCCACGAATTCCGCCACGTCAGCCGAGTCATTCCAATTTCGTGAACAAGGTTCGGCCACCTTAACCTTATCAAAAGAAATATCGGTTTTACTTATTTCATAGCTACCAAAAGCCAACCACTGAACTACGGAGGGGAAGAAACGGGGAAATTATTCTTTGCGAGGGACGAATGGAGGAAGCCAGTATGAGAGCCGCTTACGAAGATGGCGCCGCGACGGAAGCTAGGCCGGAACACGATTCATCCCATAGCGCCGACGTGTTTGACCTGTTCGCCAAGGAATACATCAGCAAGTCCAAAGACGAGATGTCCCTGCAGGACTACCTTCTTGGTTGCCGGAATGATCCCGGGATGTATGCCAACGCCGCAGAGCGGATGATCACCGCAATAGGCGAACCCAAACTCATCGACACCGCCACTCATCCCAGGCTCGCACGAATCTTTCACAACCGTACAATCAAGCAGTACCCCGCATTCAAGAATTTCTTCGGAATGGAATCCACCATCGAGCGCATCGTCGGTTATTTTCGTTATGCGGCGCAGGGGTTGGAAGAAAAGAAGCAGATACTTTATCTGCTGGGTCCCGTCGGCGGCGGCAAGTCGTCGCTGGCGGAGCGCCTAAAGAGCCTGATGGAAGAGCAGCCCATTTACGCGCTCAAAGCCGGCGACCGCATTAGCCCGTTGTTTGAATCACCGCTTGGCCTCTTTGATCCGGGCCGCATGGGCGACCTTCTGGAAAACAAGTACGGCATTGCGCAACGCCGCCTTCCGGGCCTCATGTCACCTTGGGCGGTCAAGCGCCTGGACGAGTTCGAAGGCGATATCAGCAAGTTTTCCGTGGTCAAGCTGATGCCCTCAACGCTGCGTCAAGAAGGGATCGCCAAGACCGAGCCGGGAGATGAAAACAATCAGGACATTTCAGCCTTGGTCGGCAAGGTCGATATCCGGCAGCTTGAATACTTCAGCCAGAACGATCCCGATGCCTATGCCTTTGCCGGCGGCCTCAACCGCGCGACTCAAGGCCTGCTGGAATTCGTCGAAATGTTCAAGGCGCCCATCAAGGTGCTGCATCCATTGTTGACCGCGACTCAGGAGAGCAGCTACGTCGGCACTGAAAATTTCGGCGCATTTCCGTTCCAGGGAATTGTGCTCGCGCATTCCAATGAGGCGGAATGGCTAAACTTCAAAAACAACAAGAACAATGAGGCCTTTATCGACCGCATTTGCGTGGTCAAAGTGCCTTACTGCCTGCGCGCCACGGAAGAGGCTGATATCTATCAGAAGCTTCTGCAAGAGAGCGAGTTGAGCGAAGTATCCTGCGCGCCGGAGACCCTTGAAATGTTGAGCCGCTTTTCAACGCTCACCAGACTTAAGGAACATGAAAACTCCAGCCTCTATTCCAAAATGCGCGTGTACGACGGCGAGAGCCTGAAGGATACCGACCCAAAGGCCAAGTCGGTACAGGAGTACCGTGATACCGCTGGAATTGATGAGGGCATGACCGGCGTCAGCACCCGATTCGCTTTCAAGGTGCTGTCGGAAACTTTCAATTACGACACCACGGAAGTTGGCGCCGACCCGGTTCATCTGATGTACATTCTGGAGCAAGCCATCAAGAGGGAGCAATTCCCTGGCGACAAGGAAGCAACCTACCTGGATTTCATCAAGTCTGATCTGGCGCCGCGCTACGCCGAATTCATCGGGAATGAGATTCAAAAAGCCTATCTGGAATCCTATTCGGAGTACGGGCAGAATCTTTTCGACCGCTACATTGCCTACGCCGACGCCTGGATCGAAGAGCAGGATTTCAAGGATCCGGATACCGGTCAATTGCTTGACCGTGAAATTCTCGATGCGGAACTCTCGAAAATAGAGAAGCCCGCGGGAATCGCCAATCCCAAGGACTTCCGAAACGAGGTCGTCAAGTTTGCTCTCAGGGCACGGTCCCAGAACGAGGGCAAGAATCCGGCCTGGACGAGCTATGAAAAGCTTCGCGACGTCATCGAGAAGCGCATGTTCGGCCAGGTAGAGGAACTGCTGCCGGTCATAAGTTTCGGAAGCAAGAAGGACAGCGAAACCGACGCCAAGCACACCGAATTTGTGCAACGCATGAAATCTCGTGGGTACACTGAGCGCCAAGTCCGCCGCTTGGTGGAGTGGTACATGCGGGTCAATAAGGCGGGATAGGCGAATTACGTTCCGGCCATGTTACAGTTTATTGACCGCCGCCCGAACCCGCGTGACAAGAGCTTAGGCAACCGTCAGCGCTTCATGCGGCGCGTGAGGGAACGCGTCAAGGAAGTCGTCAACGGCTCCATTCGGGACAGGAAGGTATCCGACATCGCCAAGGGCGATGCGGTCACCATATCCAACAAGGATATCTCCGAACCCCGATTCAGTCACGCGCCAAGCGGCGGGCGGCGGCAGGCGACTCTCCCCGGCAACAAGGAATACAGCACCGGAGATACCATCGCACGGCCGCCCAGTGGGGGCCGAGGCGGTTGTGGCAAGCAAGCGGCGGATGACGGAGAAGGACAGGACGAATTCCAATTTACTCTGTCGCGCGACGAATTTTTAGACCTGTTCTTCGAGGATCTTGAGCTGCCTGATCTAACCAAGAAATCGCTACGCGCGAATCACACAATAAAGATGAGGAGGGCGGGGCACACGTCAGCGGGCGTACCAGCGAATATGAATGTATTGCGCACCATGCGCGCAAGCCTGGGGCGGCGCATTGCGCTCGGCCGGCCATGCTCAAGGGATATCGCGGAGCTGAAGGTCGAAATGGCTGACCTGGAGTCCCGCGAGGGCGAAAGCCAGGAAAGGGCGGAGCGCCTTAACGCCCTGGCACACCAATTGGAAGTGCTGGAGCGTAAGCGGCGCGTCGTGCCGTACATCGATCCTTATGAAATTCGTTACAACCTTTTCCGGCCAACGCCCGAGCCCAACTCAAAGGCCATCATGTTCTGCCTTATGGACGTTTCGGGGTCCATGGGCGAACGCGAGAAAGACCTTTCCAAACGATTCTTTGTCTTGCTGCACCTGTTCCTTGAACGTTGCTACGAGCACACCGAGATCGTCTTTATTCGCCATACGCACGAGGCCTCTGAAGTAGATGAAGATACGTTCTTCTACAGCCGGGAGACCGGCGGCACAAAGGTGAGCACGGCGCTTCACGAAATGCGGAAAGTTGCCGCGGCCCGCTACCCGGCCACCGAGTGGAATATCTACGCGGCCCAGGCGTCGGACGGTGAGAACTACATGGGGGATTCCGAAGAGTGCGTCACGCTCCTGGAGCAGGAGATCATGCCCCTCTGCCAGTACTACGCCTACGTGGAAATTATTGACGAGCGTGAAAAAGAGATATTCAAGGACGTCGAGAATGGCGCGGCACTGTGGCGCTCTTACCGTGGTGTCAGTAAGAATTGGCGGAATTTCGCGACCAAGCGGGTGGCAACGCCGGGGGACATTTATCCTGTCTTCCGCGAACTCTTTTCAAAGCAGCTCGAGGACGGATAAGGCGCCATGGAAGCTGAAAAATTAGATATCGAGGCGAAGGCAAAGCCTTTGTTTGAGGGCTCGGACTGGACGTTCGACAAACTTCGTCGAGTCTATGACGCGGTGGAAGAGGTCGCATTGGAAGACCTCGGCCTCAACGTCTACCCGAATCAAGTCGAGATCATATCCTCGGAGCAGATGCTGGACGCCTATTCATCTTTCGGCATGCCGCTAATGTATAAGCACTGGTCCTTTGGCAAGCAGTATATCCGGGACGAAGCCCTATACAGAAAAGGCTTTAACGGACTTGCCTACGAGATCGTGATCAATTCGAATCCGTGCATTAGCTACAATATGGAAGAGAACTCCATGGCCATCCAAACACTGGTCATAGCGCACGCGGCCTTCGGTCATAATCATTTCTTCAAGAATAACTACCTGTTTCGGCAATGGACCGATGCCGACGGAATTCTCGAGTACCTGGAATTTGCAAAGAGCTATATTGCCAAGTGCGAAGAGCGGCACGGCATAGAGGCGGTTGAGGACATCCTCGATTCGGCTCATGCGCTGAAGAACCACGGTGTTTCCCGCTATCGCAGGCCGGCAAAGCTGAATATGAAGGAATTGGCTGCCCGGGAACGCAGCAAGCAAGAGTATAAGGATTCAACCTTCAATGATCTCTGGCGGACCGTGCCGAAGACCGCGGCACCCGCGGATAAATCAGCGGCCGAACAGGAAGCGTCGGAACGCCGAAAGGCATTGAAACTGCCCGAGGAAAATCTGCTCTATTTCCTCGAGAAAAACAGCACGGCGCTCAAGACCTGGCAACGGGAAATCTTGCGTATTATTCGGAACATCGATCAATACGTGTACCCGCAGAAACAAACCAAGATTATGAACGAGGGCTGCGCCACCTTTGTCCACCAATACATCACCAACAAACTGTACGATGACGGCCTGATACCGGAAGGTGCAATGCTGGAAATCCTGCACAGCCACTCCAACGTCGTTTTTCAACCGGACTTCAACGACAAACGATACAGGGGCATAAATCCTTATGCGCTGGGCTTCGAAATGATGCAGGACATCAAACGCATCTGCATGGAACCGACCGACGAAGATCGCGCCTGGTTCCCGGAAATGGCGGGGTCCGGCGACTGGCGCGCCGCCTTGAAGGATGCTTGGGCCAATTACCGCGACGAGTCTTTCATACAGCAGTTTCTCAGCCCGAATCTCATTCGCAAGTTGCGCCTTTTCGTGCTGACCGATGATCAGAACGACCCACATTTGACCGTGGACAGCATTCACGATGAACTGGGGTACAAGAAAGTCCGGACGGCCTTGGCCCGTAACTTTGATCTTGCCGCGAACGAGCCGGATATCCAGATCGTCGACGTGGACCTGCGCGGTGACCGTTTACTGCAATTACGACATGTCATGCGTGATGGTGCGCCGCTACGCGAGAAGAGCAGGGAGCAGGTGCTGCTGCACCTCAAACGCCTATGGGGATATGACGTCGAATTGACCGGAATCGACGGCGAGACGGAAAAGGAAGCCTATCGCGCCTCGACGGCACAGCAAGAGAACAGCGTCGATAAGCAGAATGAGGCGGTTCCAGCCTAGCTGATCGAAAGAGCCCTATACCAGCTTGCGGTAGACCTGAACGTTCAGAAGAAATGAATCCGATGTCACGCCCCTTGCGCCGAAGCGGTCGCTCAGGACCTTGAATTCGGGCTCGACGACCAAACCGGACATGACCGCGGCATCCATGGCTTCCTGCAGCTCCGATAGCGCCTCGCCCAATCGCTGGGCTCGATCCTTATCATCACTCGGATCGGGGAGGCCGGCCGCCAGGGCCTCCTGTTCCTCCGGCGTCAGCTGAATGTCACTTTCCCGAAGCTCCAAAACATCGTGCTCGGGGATGTCGGTCTCGGGCGGCAGCGGCGGCTTCCCGGGGCTACTGCCCATGCCCATACCAATCGGCCCGCTCTTCCTCGACAACACCTTTTTTGGCACCTCGTTTTCCGAAGGCTCGCTCAAGGTCAGATCGGGAGCCGAAATCTGAACATCCGCCGACAATGCAGTGTCTTTCCGGACCAGGGACAAGTCCGAAAGCCGCGGGCTGACCGGCGCCATTTCAGCAACCGGGTTCTGCGGCACCAGGGAAATATCGGGGTTTTCCCGAACCATAAGCGGCAAGACGAGTAACTCTTGGATCGGGGCCAGGGACAGGTCCGGGGCGCAGCCACGCGGCGGACAGGGATATACATCCATCCGGGGCGACAACGATAGCTCTAGCGCGAGGGTTATCGACGGTAAGACAAACACGTCAACGGACGGCGCCAGCCGAAGATCGGGGGAATTCAACGCCAGGGGCGCCGGGTAAACCTCCACCAGCGGCGCCAAAGAGAGAACGGCGTCCCGCACGACCAGAGGCAGGTTGAGAACCTCGATCACGGGGGTCCGGAAAAGCGCCGACGGGCGCGTTAGCAAAGGCAAGCTATAAACCTCGACCGCCGGGGCCAGGGATAGGGCCACCGGTCGCACCACCGGGGGCAAACAGAAGACCGCGACCCGAGGCGCCAAGGCCAGATCTGGCGGCCGCGCGACTATCGGCAGGCGATGCAATTCGGGCTCGGGCACCAGGGACAACTCCAAGGGCCGTCGCACCGTGGAAAAGCTGGCGGGGGCGGGAATAATCGGCGGCGCGGGCTCAACCTCCGGATTTGAGGCGACAAGGCGCAGGCTCCGCTCCGCGGGGGGCATGACCAGGAATTCAATCTCCGCTACCGGTGCCGTTTCTAGGCGACGGCGGCGCAGACTCAACGACGCCAGTTCCAGGTTCTTCACCGTGGGCGGCAGCATGGACGGATCGGCCATCGCCGGACCCCGCCATGCGCCGGCTGGGGCGGTGTCGGACTGATGGTTTGCGTCAGTGGGTGCCATTAGGAAATCGCTCTCGGGGCCTGAATTCCGGGGATTAATCCCGCCAATCAATAGGGACCATCGCTGGATAGCGCCCTGAATGTGGCGGCCGACCGCAAATTGCGCTCTCACGGGATTCTACGGCAAATATCCGACCGGCGTCAGACATTCTTTATGGCGGAAGCTAATGGGGCCAAGGCGCTGATTTCAGGGAGTTTCCGGGAAGTTAGGCCCCGGCAAGAATTTGACCGCACCGGAAATCCGATGCGGTCAAGGTGGAGAGGAGGTCGGCGGCGTTGGTTTTGGGGCTAAAACCGGGAGCGCCGCCATGTATCGAAATGCTTGTGAACGACCCCGAGTCTTAGATCAATTTACGGAATGCGTGGACGTTGATCATGTAGGAGTCGGAGCAGACACCCTGCGACGTGAAGCGGTTGGCGAGCTTCTTAAACGTCGGTTCCACGGTCAATCCGGCCAAAATAGCGCCATCCATGGCTTCCTGTACGGCGGCGATGGCTTTGCTCAGGCGCGCGGCGCGATCGGTGTCGGTCCCGTGCTCAAGGTCTGT
>CAYOOG010000019.1:0-25353 GCA_964405515.1 uncultured Alphaproteobacteria bacterium
CCGGGCACCCGATGGCAGTTTGCGGCTGGGGGAAGAGGAGGCCGTCGAGGTCGTGGACTGGGTCGTTGAAATGGCCCGTTTTGATCAGGAGACCCTGTTCGACCGGCTTGCCGACAAGGGGGATCTTGATGAAGATTTGATTGCCGGACTGGCCGACCGGGTTGTCGAGTTTCATGGGGCGGCACAATCCCGGCCCGACCTGGGCGGTGCCGAGGGAATGGCTGCGGTCATTGCCAGCAACGACGCCGAATATACAAAACACAAGGGGTCAATTTTCGACGCTGGGATGACGGACAGTCTTACCAGCCTTTCGCGGGATTTCCTGGCGCGGCACACGGACCTATTGGAAGAACGCCGGCGGGCGGGTCTCGTGCGCCACTGTCACGGCGACATGCACCTACGAAATGTCTGTCTCGTGGAAGGCGTGCCGACGCTGTTTGATTGCATCGAATTCGACGAGCGTATCGCCTGTGTTGATGTGTTGTACGATCTTGCCTTCCTGATCATGGACCTTTGTCATCGTGACCTCGGGCACCTTGCGTCGGTCGTGTTGAACCGTTACCTGATGGCAACAGTGGTTAGCGACCCGGCGCAACTCGACGGGCTTGCCATCTTGCCGCTATTTCTCTCTTGCCGCGCGGGTGTGCGGGCGCACGTCAGCGCCGAGATGGCCGCGGCGAGCAGAGAGGAAGGCGGAAAATCCCGCCTTGTCGCCAGGGCGCAAGCCTATCTGAAGGATGCCACAGCGTTTCTGCGGCCGCCGCAACCGCGATTGATCGCCATCGGCGGGCTTTCGGGAAGCGGGAAATCAAGTCTGGCCACTCGGCTTGCCGGCAAGGTTGGGCCGCCCCCGGGCGCCGTGCTTTTGCGCAGTGACATCTTGCGAAAACGCTTGCTGGGCCGCAGGGAATTGGATCGCCTGGGGGCGGAGAGTTACGCGCCCGAGGTCGGCGAAAAGGTCTATGAAACAATGAGATCGGCTGCGGAGCGGATTCTCAGGGCCGGTTATCCGGTTGTCCTGGATGCCGTCTTTGCCAAGCCCGCCGAGCGCGACGAGGTCGCGCAATTGGCGAGGGGCTTGGACGTGCCATTCGGCGGCCTGTGGTTGAAGGCCCCGGCAGAGATCATGGCGGCCAGAATCTCCGGTCGCCGCAATGATGCCTCGGATGCAACCGAACAGATCTTGGGTCAACAGTTGAAATACGATATTGGGCGGGTCGATTGGACAACTATACAGTCGGATGACGATGAGGAGGCGACTCTTGAACGGGCCGAAAGAAACCTTGAACGGGATCGGAAAGACTCTAGACTCGGCGGGCGATAACTGTCCGCGACATATGGAGGACGAGCCATGTTTCGCAAGATACTAGTTCCCATGAGCGGCGTTTCTGAGCGCAGCCGTCATCTTGAAGTTGCTCTGAGATTGGCCAAGGATTTTGACGCGCACGTCCAGGTGCTCCATGCATCCCTGGACCCACGCGACAGCGTTGCTTATTTGGGCGACGGCATGACCGGTACGATGATTGCCAGGGCCATGGAGGAATCTGAAAAGGAAAGCGCCGAGCGTTCAGAGCGTGCTCAAAGCGTCTTTCAGAAAACTTGCGCTGAGCAGTCCGTGGATATGATTGAAAGCTCTGCGCTCTCCGACGTCGCGCCGACACCAAGCGCAAGCTTTTTAGGATTGACCGGCCATCTGGATGAGTTGGTCGCGCGCCATGGGCGGCTCGCCGATTTGACCATTGGTAGTCATCCAGCAACGGATGTCAGCCCCTCACCGCCAGTGGCTCTGGAAGCGGCGATTATGGAAACCGGCCGACCGGTCATGGTAATTCCGGCGGCGGATTCGGGCTGGGAACCAGAGCAGGCGCTGGGTAGAAAAATTGCGGTAGCCTGGTACGGGAACCCGGAAGCGGCACGAGCCGTTCTATTCGCAATGCCCTTGTTGTCTCGCGCGAAGCAGGTCGAAGTAATCTACTACGGAGAAGAGCGGGGCGAGGAAATGGCGGCGGACGCTCTTGTTTCTTATCTTCGTTTTCACGATGTGGAAGCCGCCGTGCATGGTGTTGCCGACAAAGAGGCTGCGGGACGCAAACAGACGGGGGAAATTTTGCTTGATCAGGCCCGGGCGCTCGATTCCGATATGCTGGTCATGGGCGCTTATACACACAGTCAGCTGCGCCAGATCATATTTGGTGGTACAACCCGGTATGTCATGGAGAATGCCGACATACCGATATTGTTGGCGCATTGAACCAAAGCGAAAGGTCGCAAGACGGTCATGTCTGGTGAGAGTCGGAAAACACTCGTCCTAACGGGCGCTAGCCGTGGTATTGGCCATGCCACGGTCAAACGATTCTCTGTTGCCGGATGGCGGGTTATCACCTGTTCTCGCCAGGCATTCCCCGAGGATTGTCCCTGGGAAGCCGGGCCTGAAGATCATCTGCAGATCGACCTTAGCAACCCGGAAAATGTTGAAACCGGGTTGGCCGATCTCAAGAGTCGGCTGGAGGACGGGCTCGTGCACGCATTGGTCAACAATGCCGGGATTTCACCCAAGGGGCCAGAAGGAGAACGCTTGGGCATTCTGAATTCGGAGATGGACATCTGGCAGCAGGTCTTTCAGGTCAATTTGTTTGCGCCACTCATGCTGGCGCGCGGACTGGAGAAAGAACTGGAAACCGCCGGGGGCTCGATCGTCAACGTCACCTCCATTGCCGGGAGCCGGGTGCATCCTTTCGCGAGTGCCGCTTATGCATCGTCGAAAGCGGCCCTCGCCGCGCTGACCCGCGAAATGGCGTCGGATTTTGGCCCTAAAGGCATTCGCGTGAATGCCATTGCGCCGGGCGAAATTGATACTTCCATATTGTCACCTGGAACCGAGTATTTAGTTGAGGAGCTCCCCCTGCGGCGGCTTGGCGCACCGGAAGAAGTAGCGGCGACAATTTATTTTCTGTGTTCCGACCAGTCGAGCTATGTGACGGGCGCCGAAATTCACGTCAATGGTGGCCAGCATGTCTAGCTCGTTTCATTCCTAACTGTTGCAGAACCCATGGACGCCTTCGAGAAACGCACGGGAATCCTGCAGGATGATATGGCCCTTCTGGCCAAAATCCCGCTTTATTCGAATTTTCCGGCTGAAACACTGCGTTATCTCTTAGAGGATGCGACCGTCAGATCATACCCAAGAAACTCAGTGCTTTTTGTTCAGGATGAACCGGCGACACATTACTACGTTGTCTTCGACGGTTGGGTGAAGTTGTTTAGGCAGGCCATGGACGGACATGAAAGTATTATCGCCGTTTTGACCAAGGGGGAACCCTTTGCCCATGCTGCGGTGTTTGACGCCGGAAAATTTCCGGTCACCGCCACGATTGTCGAGGAGGCCAGGTTGCTGGCGGTCCCTGCGCGATCTTTCATGAACAAACTGTCGGAGAACAGTGAAGTCTGCATCAAGATCATTTCCGCAATGTCGAGGCAACTACGCTATCTTGTGCAGCAGATCGAGCAACGCACGGTGAAGTCCTCCGCCGAACGCTTGGCGGAGTTCCTGGTTGGGTCGTCCATGGAGGAAAGCGGTCCCTCGACGGTCTACTTGCCCCTCGACAAACTCTTGATCGCCGGACGGCTGGGAATGCAGCCGGAAACCCTATCCAGGGCCCTGGCGAAGCTGCGGAAGCTGGGGGTTGAATGCAAGGGCCATGTCGTCACAATCCTGGAAATCGACGACCTAAGGGATTTTCACGAAGGCAAGCTTAAGAGCCGCGGTGGGCGCTGACTCTAGAGGCGGATTATTCGGGGTAGTCTATTTTTCGCCGCGCCGCCATGCTTCGACCTAGATCAGCCATGTCGGCGGTGCTCAGCCGCCGTCGCGCCAGTGGCAGCACGACACCGTTTTCCCAGGCCAAGTGCCGCCTATGTGCTTCCGCGAAGGCGGCCTGCGCGCGGGAAAACTCGTCCTTGTTGGTAAGGGACTTGCCGGCGGAAATTTTTTCCAGTCCAGCAATGATTATTTCTGCAAGATTGGCATCACGCTCGTGTTCCATACTCAACAAATTCAACGCGGCATCAATATCGTCTTCCGGTTTGCATCGGCTGCGCAGCAGGGGGAACAGGTCCTGCTCCTCGTCCTCCAAGTGCCAGATCATTTCGGATCGCAGAAAATGAAGCGCCTGATTTGCTTCTTCCCGTCTAAGCGCGCCGGCTTGCATCGCCGTTATGTCGTCAAGGTGGGCGAGGTACATTCTCTGTCTAAAGTGGTCGGCGAAGATGTACTCCACCGGCTCCCGGAACAGGTTTTCCGGAAGGGATTCGAGTTTGAAGTCAATTGCCACGTCGACCGACACGCAGGTCTCCTCTGCCGGTCTCCCCCATTAATGCAATCTCCCGTATGGTTGCATCTTCACCGTGGCGCAGAGACGGTGCATTGACGGCGGTCAAGGTGACCGTCGCATCTAAGCTTTTGCGCTTTCGACGTGAGGTTCTTCGCGCACAAACAGCAGCAATGTAAATCCGAGGATCAGGAACGGCATGACCGCTGAAAGGCCCACCCTTTGGCTCCCATAGGATGTGGTCAGCCAGGCTATGGTCAGGGGTGCGATGAACGCGGTTGCCTTTCCGCATAGGGCAAATAGGCCGTAGAAGGCCGCGAGCTTGGATGGAGGTGCCAGACGTCCCAGCATGGCGCGGCTGGCGGCCTGGGCCGGGCCACCGGCGAACCCCAGCAAGGCACCGAAGAACATGAAGATCTGCTCCGCCGTCGAAGCGAACAGTCCGCTTGATGGACCCGGCATGTCGACTGTCAGGAAGAAGAACGCCTTTCCCTCACCAAGCGATAAGATTCCCAACGTGCCAAGAATAAGCGCAAAGAGGCTGCAAATAATGACCGGTTTTGATCCGAATCTGTCGTCCAGGCGGCCACCGATAAAGGCGCCGGCGGCGGCGAACACGATCAGCACGATACCGAAGACGCCAAGTTCGGTCGTCGTCCATCCAAATAGACCGGCCGCATAAATGCCGCCAAAGGCGAAAATTGCCGCCTGACCGTCGTAATAGATCATCCGCGCCAACAGAAAAAGCGCGATATTTCGAAAACGGTGCAATTGCCGGAGCATGGAATACAGTTCGGACAGACCGCCGCGCGCGGCCTGGTGCCAAGGCAGGTTCCGACTCGGTCTGTCGGGAGTGAATAGAAAAAACGGCACTACAAATATGGCGAGCCAGATACCCGACAGCGGCCCGACCACGCGGTCCGGTTCGTGGGCCGCCTTATCAAGTCCCAGGAGCGGTACCTCCGGCAGACTGAAGCCCAAGAGAACTAGCGCCAGCGCTGCCAGCCCGCCGACATAGCCCAGGCCCCAGCCAAGGCCTGACAGTCGCCCGATGTGGCTGGCCGGCGCCAGGTCGGGCAGCATGGCGTTATTAAAGACAATGGCAAATTCCACGCATACGGCGGCAAGGACTATGACGGCAAGAATCAGGGCCAGTCCCAAGCCCGACATCCCGGGTGTTGCGAACCACAGCAGCGACGACAACACCACAGCCAGGGCGGTAAACCACAAAATCCAGGGTTTGCGCCGCCCGCCGGCGTCGGCCATGGCACCCAGGACTGGCGCCAGAATGGCGATAATTAGGCCTGCAGCGCCTTGCGCGTATCCCCATAGGGTTTGGCCCCGAACTGGCTCCCCGACGACGTACGAGGCAAAATACGGGGCGAAGATGAACGTGGTCACCAGGGTGAAATAGGGTTGGTTGGCCCAATCGAACATGGCCCAGCCAAATCTTCCCAGGGCCGGGCTCTCGCGGGTTGCCGGATTGCCTTGTGCCGTTTCCACTTCAATCTTGCCCTATCAAATTGACTCTATTTAATCCGAAAACGCTCTAAACTACGCCTCGCCCGGCACCCGCCGCCGGGGCGCAAGGTTGAGAAATGGGGAGGTCCATGACCAGTACAGTAGCGCCGTCCACTCTGTGGGGCCATCCCAAGGGGCTTTACCTGCTTTTTTTCACCGAAATGTGGGAACGCTTCAGCTACTACGGTATGCGGGCGTTATTGGTACTTTTCCTGACCAGCGCCACCCTGGATGAGGGTTTCGGTTGGAGTAGCGTTGAAGCGCTCAGGCTGTACGGGCTGTATACGGGGCTCATATGGTTTACCCCGGTCATTGGTGGCTGGTTGGCGGACAGCTATCTGGGTCAGCGCAAGGCCGTGGTTATCGGTGGCTCGCTCATGGCCCTTGGCCATTTCATGATGGCCGGCCCGGCCCTACTGCCGGTCTTGGTCGGTCAGTTTTCGGGCGTGCCGGTGCAGGATGTCCTGCAGACCGCAGGCGTGGCGCTGGGCAGCCTGTTCCCCGACGGTGCGGCCTGGCAGGGGCTGGACGCGCGCATTGCCGCCCTTGAACTTTCGGCCGGCGAAGCGGCGCGGTATCAGAGTGCGGCGCGCCTCGCCTACACCTTGAGCGCGGTAAGTTTCTATTCGGCTCTTTGCCTCCTGGTTTGTGGCGTCGGCCTCTTTAAGACCAATATATCCACGCAGGTGGGGCTCCTGTACGACGAGCGGGACGACCGGCGGGACGGCGGGTTTACCATTTTCTATATGGGCATAAACATCGGCGCCTTCCTTGGCATAATCATCGCCGGGGTCCTGGGTGAAAGAGTCGGCTGGCACTATGGTTTTGCCGTCGCCGGCGTCGGTATGTGCTTCGGGCTTGCAGTCTTCCTTTGGCAGCATCACCGGCTTCTGGGCGACCGTGGGATTCGCCCTATCAAGAAAGAGCTTCCACGCGGCGGGTCGGGGCAGGCGCTGACGGCGCAGGAGCGGGACCGCCTCAAGGTCATCGTCATACTTTCGATGTTCACCATCGTTTGTTGGGCCGGGATCGAACAGGCGGGTGGATTGTTGAACATCTATGCCTTTCATTACACGGATCGCATGTTGCTTGGCTTTGAAGTGCCGGCAACCTGGTTTGGCTCGCTCAATCCACTGCTCGTTTTTATTTTTGCGCCGGTGGTCGCTGGCATTTGGACGTCGCGCGTAAAGGCAGGCAAGCCCATCGGCACGCCGGGGAAATTCACTTGGGCGCTGATCTTGCTCGGGCTTGGGTATCTTTTCATGATCGGCGCCGTTCTGGAACGCGGCGACGATGCGGCGGCCAAGGCCAGCATGATATGGCTGGTCGGGTTCTATCTTATTACCACCTTGGGTGAGTTATGTTTTTCGCCCATCGGTCTGTCCATGGTCACGAAACTGGCTCCAGCCAGATATGTCGGCTTTCTCATGGGAATCTGGTTTCTCTGCATGGCGGCGGGCAGCGTCGTGGCCGGCAACATCGGCGCGCTTGCCGAGGATTACGGTCATCTGGAGGTTTTCATCGGCCTTGCCCTGTCCTCCGTTGCGGCGGTCGGCATTTTGGTCCTGATTAGCGGGCGCCTGGTGGACTGGATGCACGGCGCCGAAGCCGGTGCCCATCCTCCGGAAGAGAATCTGGTCATGGAACAACCCACGCCCCATGATGCCGGCTAGAGCGGGTCGCGTGCGGATAAACTTGCCATGCCGTCGGCACCGGATACCTGCTCTGAGGCCGGTTTTTGGCGGGATTTCCGGCCACAGGCGGTTAATAGTCCGGAAGTGTCGTATTTCCGCCTTTATTTCTTTGTTAAATTGACTAGATCATCTTGAGGGCACAAAAAACCAACTCTGAGGCGCGATGACTGATTTGTACAAAGTCCTGGGTGTTCCCAAGGGGGCGAGCGATGCCGAACTTAAGAAGGCATACCGTAAACTCGCCAAGGAACTGCATCCCGACAAGAACCCGGACGACAAAAAGATTTCCGACCGGTTCAAGAAGGTTTCGGCTGCCTACGGCATTTTGGGCGACACGAAGAAGCGCGCTCGTTACGACCGTGGCGAAATCGACGCCGATGGTAATGAGACCGCTCACGGCAGAGGATTCAGAGGGTTCCATCCAGGTGCGCGCGGCGGCCCCCAGGGCGGATTCGAATCAGCGGGCTTCGACTTCGGTGGGATCAATGCCGAGGATATTTTTTCCGACCTCTTTGCGGCGACCGGGCAGCGCGGCCGTAGCCAGCGCCGTCAGTTTCGCGCCAAGGGAGTCGATCGTACGTACAAATTGGCGGTTTCTTTCGAGGAAGCGGCGACAGGATCAACGAAGCGGGTCTCGCTAATGAACGGCAAGACCCTGGACGTGAAAATTCCCGCCGGCGTCGAGGATGGCAAGCAGATCAGGTTGAAAGGACAGGGTGAGACCGGCGAGGGTGGGGCTCCGGCCGGCGACGCTTTGGTTGAAATCAAGATTAAGCGCCACAAGTTTTTTACGCGGGATGGCGACAACGTTTACGTAGATTTACCCGTCACCCTCGAAGAAGCGGTCCTGGGCGGCAAGGTCGTGGTTCCCACGATCCATGGCCAGGTCACCGTGACCATTCCCAAGGACTCCAACACCGGCAAGAGACTGCGGCTCAAGGGCAAGGGCATCAAGCCGGCCGGCGCCAAGAAGGCCGGTGACCAATACGTCATGCTTAGTGTCATGTTGCCGGAGGGTGACAAAAGCTTTGAAGAGTTGGTGCGCGATTGGGCCTCTCAACACAGCTACGAGGTGCGCGAGGACATGGCGGACTGAGTCCGGGCGGCCCAGCGGTCGTCAAGCCCCAAAAGGAGCCGCATTCACTACTATTACGGGCCCACTGTTACGCAAATGCGTAATTATGTAGTATGGCCGTCTGTCCGGCGGGCAGAGCCATAATTCTGGCGGATTTTCAACACTTACGGGTGCCTTATGAGTGATTCAAGTTCCCTGATGGCCGGCAAGAAGGGCCTGATCATGGGTTTGGCGAACGAGCGGTCCCTGGCCTGGGGGGTCGCCAAGGCCCTCAGAGCCCACGGCGCTGAACTGGCCTTTACCTATCAGGGTGAGGCGCTGGAGAAGCGGGTGCGGCCCCTGGCTGAATCCCTGGATTCGCAACTGGTAATGCCCTGCGACGTAACGGACGATAGCAGCATGGATGCGGTCTTCGAGGCCATGAAGTCCCACTGGGGAACCATCGACTTCCTGGTTCACGCCATTGCCTTTTCCGACCGGGAGGAACTCAAGGGCCGTTATGTCGATACCTCCGCCGAGAATTTCAATCTAACGCTAAACGTCTCCTGCTATTCCCTGACCGCGCTTTGTCAGCGGGCGGAGAAACTCATGCCCGGTGGCGGCAGTGTCCTGACCTTGACTTACTATGGCGCCGAGAAAGTCATGCCCCACTACAACGTCATGGGCGTGGCCAAGGCGGCATTGGAAGCAAGCGTGAGATACTTGGCCTCTGATCTTGGCGAATCCGGCGTCAGGGTCAATGCTATTTCCGCTGGGCCGATCAAGACGCTGGCGGCGTCGGGGATCGGTGATTTCCGCTATATCCTGAAATGGAACGAATTGAACGCGCCGCTGAAGCGCAACGTGACGATCGATGAAGTCGGCGGCTCGGCGCTTTATTTGTTGAGCGATTTGGCCTCGGGCGTGACCGGTGAAATTCATCATGTGGATAGCGGATACCATGTCGTTGGCATGAAGGACGAAAACGCACCGGATATTTCGACAGTCTAGGATCGCGTCGGACAAGGATTTTCCTTCGTGACGACTAAAATCCCTTACGTCCGAGAGATGGACTTCAACTATGGCGAAGTCGACCGGGTCTCGCCTCTGATTCGGCGCGTTGTAGCCGAGAACCCGGGTCCCTTTACCTATTTCGGCACCGGTACCTACATCCTCGGCAAAGGCACCGTCGGCGTTATCGACCCCGGCCCTGATTCCACTGTCCACCTGGAGGCCCTGCTCAAGGCCACGGCGGGCGAGCAGATCAGCCATATTTTCATTACTCACACGCACCGCGACCATTCGCCTCTTGCCGGGCCGTTGGCCAAGAGGACGGGAGCGAAAGTCTGCGGGTTCGGCCCGGTGATTGTGCCGGGAGCAGTGGCTTCGGGCGGTCATATGGAGGAGGGCATCGACCATGACCTCAATCTTGATGTGCGGCTTGGCGACGGCGATGTGACTGAAGGCGATGGCTGGAACTTAACCGCCGTCCACACGCCGGGCCATTTGGCCGACCACCTGTGTTACGCCTTGGCCGAGGGGCGCGCTCTGTTCACCGGCGACCATGTCATGGGGTGGTCGACATCGATAGTGATGCCGCCCGAGGGTGACATGGCCGACTATATGGCAAGCCTTGCTTTGCTCTTGGCGCGGGACGACGAAGTCTTTTGGCCGACCCACGGCCCGCCGGTAAGGTCGCCGCGCCCGCTGGTTGAAGCCTACATCGCTCATCGTCACGACAGGGAAGACCAAATCATGGCTGGTTTGACTGCCGGGCCGGCGACGATCTTGGAGCTTGTGCCCAGGGTTTACGCGGATGTTGCCGAGCACCTGCATCCAGCGGCGGCGCGTTCCATGTATGCGCACATGATCCAGCTAACGGCCGAGGGCAAGGTGGCTACTGACGGCCTTCCCGAACTGGACGGCACCTATCGAATTGTGTGACTGCGACTAAACAGCTTACTTAGCGAATGTGTGCCTCGGTCGCGTCCAGTGTCTTGGCGACGATGTCGAACATTTCGTCTATTTCGCTTTCGCTAATGACCATGGGCGGGCAGAACGCCAGAGTGTCGCCAATGGCGCGGATAAGGAGGCCGTTTTCCTGCGCCCGGTTCATGGCATCGATGCCGACACCTTGCGCGGGCTCGAAAGGCTGTTTCGTCGCCTTATCGGCAACCAACTCAATACGACCCAGAAGGCCCTTGGACTTGGCCTCGCCCACAAGGGGGTGATCGGCAAATGCCGATATCCGCTTGTCAAAATGGGCCGCCACAGTGTGCACGTGAGCCAGAACATTCCGTTCCTCATATATTTCGAGTGTGCGCAGCGCCACGGCGGCGGCAACCACATGCCCACCGTAAGTGTAACCGTGCCCGAAAACGCCAATCTTCCGGCTTTGCTCCACCAAAACATCGTACATGAATTCCGGGATCATGATCGCGGCGATCGGCAGATAAGCCGACGACATCTGCTTGGCGATCGTTAAGGTATCCGGCACAATGTTGTAGGTCTCGCAGCCGAACATGTTGCCCGTGCGGCCAAAGCCGGTGATGACCTCGTCGGCGATAAACAACACGTCGTGCTTCTTGAGCACAGGTTGGATCTTTTCGAAGTAGGTCTCCGGCGGGAACATCACGCCGCCCGCGCCCATGACCGGTTCAGCGATAAATGCGGCAACGGTTTCGGGGCCTTCGGATTCGATCAGGCTATTCAGGTTGTCCGCCAGACGGGTCGAGAAATCCTGCTCTGATTCCCCATCCTCGGCAAAACGGTAATGGTGCGGGCAGTCCGCGTGCAGGACATTGGCGATTGGGAGATCCCAGTCGCGATGATAGGGCGGCAGTCCCGTCAGGCTTGCCGACGCCAGTGTCACCCCGTGGTAGGCCTTCGTGCGGGAGATGATTTTCTTTTTCTCCGGCCGGCCGATGGCGTTGTTGTAGTACCAGGCGAGTTTGATTTGCGTGTCGTTGGCCTCGGATCCCGAGCCGACAAAAAAGACCTTGGACATATCGAAGGGCACGAGTTCCTTGAGCTTTTCCGCCAGGTCGGTCACCGGCTGGGTCGCCCGGTTGGCAAACGAAGCAAAGTAAGGAAGCTTGCGCATTTGCTCGGCGGCAACATCCGCCAACTCATCCTCGCCATAACCCAAACCGACGCACCAGGCGCTGGCAAGTCCGTCCATGTAAGACTTTCCCGCCTCGTCGTAGACATAGACGCCCTTGCCCCGCTCGATCACCAGGGAGCCTTGCTCCTTGTGGAGCGCAAGGTTCGATGTCGGGTGGAGGACATGGGCTTGATCCCGCGCCATGGTGGAGTTGGGTTGATGGGTCATTTCGGCTCCTTACCAGAATAATCGCCGTTTCGTGGGACATGGAATGTGGCAAAGCCCGGCGCCGGGTACAAGAGGGTTGATCCTAAAAATCGACCGGTATTTTTGAAGACAAGCACGATTACTGTATGCTCTGATCAGGCAGTGGGCTGCCGCTGTAAGGACAGGTGAACGGTATGATTGAAAATCATCTTGCATGGCGTTTCTTGGGCATTGGCGTGGCCTTGTTGCTGGCGTCTTCTCCGGCTGAAGCACAGACCATTGGGAGCGGCCCCAGTGGATTCACGATTAGCGCAATCGGTGGATTCAATAAATTGCGTTCGGTGGATTACGAGGGCGCGGGGATCGCCGCGCAGAGCTCGCAGGATACAGGCTGGACGCTGAATTCGGCCCTTGGATACCAGTGGGGTCAATTCCGTTCGGAGATTGAATTGGGGTCGCGGCAGAACGACGTCAAGTCATTCGATGGGATTGCGACCGGTGTTTCCGGCGAAATCACCTCGCAGGCCTTAATGCTCAATGGCTATTACCAGATGCTGCCCAGGAGCCGATGGCATCCCTACATTGGTGCCGGTGCGGGTACCGTCAAAGTCAATTACAGCGCCCTGTCCAACGGCGCTGACTTCCGCTTTGCTGATTCCGATCATGTTTGGGCGGTGCAGGCTATGGCCGGTCTTAGTTTATCCATCACAAGCCATGCGGATATCTCGGTCGAGTACCGCTTCATGGGCACGGCGGATCCAAAACTGGAGACCAATTTAGGCGAGCCCTTTGACGGAGCTTACGACAGCCACTCGATCATGGTCGGTTATCGCATCCGATTTGGCGGACCGCGCAAGAGAATTCGCGTGGCCGAAGCGCCGGCGCCCAAGGCGGAACCTCGCCCGACCCGCCGGCTGTTGCTCAACAAGTTGAAACGGACGCCGGTCGTCCCGGTGGAGGAGGAGGAAGAAGCGCCGCTGCCACAGAAGGCCTATTTGCTGTTCTTCGATTTTGATTCTTCCAAGGTAAAGGGTGAGGCGGTAGGCGTGGTAGAGGCCGCCGCCAATACCGCTCTGGCCCGCAAGGCGTCGTCCCTGACCGTTACCGGCTATACCGACACGGCGGGCCCGAGACCCTACAACAAGCGCCTTTCCATGCGCCGGGCGGATGCCGTGCTCAATGCCTTGGCGGGCTGGGGTGTCAGCGCCGAAGACATCCACACGGTCGCCCGAGGTGAAACAGACCTGTTGGTGTCCACGGGTGACGGTGTGCGGGAGCCGAAGAACCGCCGGGTCGAGATCGTCATTCCCTAGCGATTCCTTGCCTTGCCGGAAATTACGACCAAAAGCCTGAGACTTCGCCGGCTTCGCATGACGGATGTGGACGCCATGGTGGCCATGAATACGGACCCGGAGGTCATGCGCTACATCACCGGCCCCAATACCCCCGATATTAACGACGTGGATGCCGTGCGGCGCCGGGCTGAACAACACGTCCGTACAAACGGTGGAGTCCAGCATCCGAAAAGCGATCAACTCGGTGCATGGGTGATTGAGACGCGAAATGGCGGAGAGTTTGCCGGCGTAGTTTTTCTTGTGAATCTGGATGGCACGGATCTGATCGAGATCGGCTATCGGCTGGTGCCGCCCCAGTGGGGTCAGGGCTTTGCGACTGAGGCGGCTTCGGCGCTGCTCCGGTACGCTTTTCAAGATGTGAAGATGGACCGGATCGTTGGAGTTGCCGACCCGGAAAACAAGGCCTCTTGTCGGGTTTTGGAAAAGATTGGGCTGCTTTATCGGGGGCTCAGATTCTACTACCACGCCGATCTGGCCTTTTTTGACCTGACGCGAAATGAATTCGACTCATAGGTGCTATGGATCGCAGCGACCAATAATGCGGTGAACGGCGGCGACCGTGTCCACCGGCAGTTCAATCTGTTTCGCCGGATTATGCTGGCGCAGCACGAGTGTCTTGTTGTTACGGCTCACAAACTCCTTTATGAGACCGCGCCCGTCGGACAGTTGCACCACAACCTCACAGCCGGGCGAGGGGCGTCGATGAGGGTGGACGTGAACGATATGACCATCGCGCAACGCGGGCAGCATGGAGTCGCCGATCACATAGACAGCATATGCCCCGGCAACGCCAATCAGCATTGTGGGCCGTGAGATATACTCATTGGCCTGCCCGTTAACCTCGAACCATCCGTTGTCGCCGCCGACGGCGCTGCCCAGTACGGGCAAGTCCCGGGGCCCGCTTGATGGCGGGAAGGGCAAGGGCGCACCCTCGCGAAAACCCGTGCCGGTATTCGTGCCCGGGCTGGATGTTGGAACAATGCCGGACAAGTCACTTTCCATCAGGTCGGCGGGATGGCAGGCGAGCACTTTGGCCAGTTTCTCCATCCAGTCCACTGTCAGGCGCCGCTCACCGCGTTCCAGGCGGCTGATCTGCTGGTTAGTGGTGCCGCTCCTATCAGCCAGTTGTTGAAGCGTCAGGCCCTGATTCTTGCGGATTTCCCTTATTCGGTTGCCCATGTCCTGGTTCTTTCTGTCTTGGATATCCCTGGCCATCCCGCTGCCAAGATGAAGGGGCGTTAGACCATCAATAAAGTCCACCGTATTGGGGGAAAATGCAAGAGGGAAAGGGCCTTTGTTAACATCCAGTGGGAAAATTCCACCAAATAGGAAATTAGCTGGCAGTGCACCGGCGCCGGACGGTCTTCACGGCGCCCGAGAAACCCATCAAGGAAAACAAAAGTTCCCGTGGTTTTCTGTTGCGGTAGAAGAGGATCGTGGCCTCGTTTCCGGCGCGGAACAGCCTAATCAGGCTCTGCTCCATCTTCGCTGGGAAGCGCAAGACGCCACCGGCGGGCCTGCCTGCCGCCACGCGGTGCCCATCGACAATGATTTCGACGCCGAGAACCGTATCCAATCCGCCGGTGATCGTCAGGGCAAAGCTCAGAAAGTTCTGCTTCTGTGCGAAGGCCAGGATCACTCGCCCGCCCGGTCCACCGAGGTTGGGCTCGGCCAAAATGGTCTGGCCAAATCCGCAAGTCTCAACACCGGTTTCGGCATCAATCTGGAAAGACATATCCCAGGCGCCGCTGGGGGCTGATTCCGCCAAGGCATCGTGGCAAAAAATCAGGACCACAAGGGTGCAAAATAATCCGAAAAGCGTGCTCGAAAAACTGCGCGACATGTTAGCGATCAGACCAAGGAACGTTTTAGAAAGTAGCACAGGAAAAAATCCGGAGCGAGTCTTGCGGCACGGAATTGGTGCCTACTGAAAATAATGCCGCCGCCTGGGGGAACAGGCGGCGGCGTGACCGAAACCGCCCCAATAAAGGGGCAGGGTGGCATGCAGGGGAAACTACAACGTTCCGGCCAATGACTGAGTATCAGTGAATAGTCCTAAGGATTCGCTAAATGCGAAACCGGGGAAGACATACTCGATATCCTGGTTGTCTTGATGCGAATAAAGTACTTCCGCAAGCACTTGACGATAGTCCGTGCCCAGGGAGAGGTCCCCATTATCAAGGGCGTCCGCGTCCAGGCCGGGCCACACGCCATACATGCGCCCGCCGTTTACCGGCTGGCCTAAGGCCATGAAAACACACCCTTTTCCGTGGTCGGTGCCGCCGCTCTTATTGGGCAAAAGGCGGCGGCCAAACTCCGTCATTATCACTACGGTTAAGCGATCATGAAAGTCGCCAAGGTCCGTAAAGAAAGCGTTCACCGACTTCGACAAGTCGGACACCAGAGAATCGAATCGGTTCACTTGATTGTCATGAGTGTCCCACCCATCCATGACCACCGTTGCAACCTGCAAGCCGACGTCCATCTTGATCACTTGCGCCACATTCTTGAGCGCCGTGGATAAATTACTATTGCCGGGATATTCGGCTTCGTGTTCGGCTTCGTAAGCGAGCGGCTCACCGTTATCATCAAATGGCAGACCGCCGTTGATGGTATCGATGGTGGCAATGGTTTTCTTACCCGCCGTAAAGGCCGCGCTTTCGCCGACGTCGTAGAGTCGGCGTGCAATGTTCAAGGCGTGCTCGCCCGCGGCCAAGCCAAAGCCGTTCTCAAGATTGGATATGGCCACGGCATCGGTCGAGCCTATGAGGTTGTGGGGCAGAGTGCCCGAGGCGCTGATTAAGGGCAGGGCGCCGGCCAAACCAATGCTTTCCATGTGGCGAACCAGCCAGCCGCTATCGGGGGCGTCCGCGCCGCCGGCCGCGCTCACGCCCAGCCCCATGAGATCCATGGCGACAAAGTGACTCCGCGTTGGGTTGTCGAGCCCGGCGGCGTGGATAACCGCAAGTTGGTCGTCTTCGTAAAGCGCGTGCAGTTCCGCGGCGTTGGGGTGGAACCTGAAATCGACACCGTCGAGCGGATTCTTGAGCGCCAGTCCGGCGTTTTCTCCCGAGGCCAGGACGCGGAAATTTTCGTCCCGCGCGGCAATGTAGTTGGGGTCGTCGGTCGGAGCCACCAGATTGAGACCGTCACAGCCGCCGTGCTGGTCGATAACGATCAGAATGTTTCCGTCATTTCCGCCGTCCATGGCAAAGGCGAAGTTGGAGATATTGGTCGTGGCCATGAGGGCGCCGGTGACGCTTGTGGCGCCGAGGAAATTGCGTCGAGTGATATTCATGGCTGTGCTCCTTACTTGCTCAAGAATTCGGGCGTCATTGCCATGCTGGCCGCCACATAGTTCACGATGAATGCGCCGCCTTGCGGGTAGTAGCGGAGGTAAGGTATTTCCTGATCGATGACCCGCGCCAGATCATTGAAAAGCGCTACCGCCTGATCGTTGGGGCGATAGCCGAAAAGGCGCTGATTGAGAAACTCGACCACGCCTTCGCCGTGCCGGTTCAGCCATGGAACCTGCGAAGCAACGTCGATCTTCCCGGTCCGGACCCAATTAAGGGCAAGAAAATAGAAGAGGTTCCATTGGCTCAGCATGGTGTTTGTATTGAGCCAATGGGCCATCTTGTCGGGATAGCCGGTGGGCATCGGCCAACCGAAGGGCATCTGTCCCGCGCCGTCCAGTAGGTGGAATAGCACATGGCCCGGTTCGACATCGGCGCCGAGGGCGCGCAGGAACGAAACCACTATCTCGAAAGGCCGCTTGTTTTTCTGACCCCAGGTGGTTGTGAACTCCTCGGACAATAGAATCACACGCAGCACTTGGGCGATTTGGTCCGGCGCATCGACGTTGGCGGCGAAAACTTCAGCCGCCGCTTCGACGATGGCCTCGGGCGGTTCGTCGGCGATCAGGCGCCGGCAGATCTTGGTGGCGACGAATTTCGCCGTCGCCGGATGGGCGGCCAGTATGTCGAGCACGCGCAGGCCTTCCGCCATGCCTTGGCCGCCGGGAAAATATTCGCCCAGGACCCGCTTGGCGCCATGGTCGTGCCAGTCCTCGAAGAAAAGGAATTCGCCGGTCGAAGGCAGCCAACTGAAGCGTTGGTTAGGATTGCGTCTGCCGTCCGCGGTGGTCCAGCCGGTCAAGACCCGCGCCAGTTCACGCACATCGGCGTCGATAAAACCTTCCGCCGCGCCGTCCACGGCGCCGGGCACCTGTTCCCACGAATCGTACTCTTCGTTGAGGTAAGCGTCCTCGCCCAGTGTGTGCAGTTCCATCAGCTCGCGCGCGAAATTTTCGTTCGCCGGCGAGTTTCGATTGTCCACGTTGTTCAGGTAGTACTGCATGGACATGCCCTTGGTGACCTCTTCCAGCATGACCCGGAAATTTCCCAAGGCGTTTGCGCGCATAATGTCGCGGTCGTAGGTGGGCAGGCCTAAGGCGATGTGAAAATCCGACCAGACATCAACGCTAAAATGGTTGTGCCAGAATTCCGTCATGACCTCGCGCAACTGCCACTTGCTGTGCGTTGCGCGAATTATTGTCGCGGCCGTGACTTCCTGCGCCGGTCTTATCAACTCTTGAAAGGCGATTCCGCCTTCCCGCCCGGTCAGGCTCGTCCACAAATCGCCGACAGGTGTATTCAGGTGTTCCAGGGGCCGCTCTTCATCTACAGCGTCCCAGTTTTCGCCGGCCGGGTACTGGATACGAAGTGTGGCTTCGGCGAGTTTCTCGTCAACCTTCCAATCCGCCGCGTCGTCGGGATTGAGCTGTTCGTCAACATAGGATTCGAAACCCATGTCTCGAACACGATCGAGGTCGCCGGCTGCGGGGCCGTAGCCCATGCGGTTAAGCGCGATGACTTCGATTGTCGGAAAATCTGCGGGCATGCCGTACCTCTACTTAGACAATTACATATCTGATCGCGGCAGCCTCCAAACAAATATCACGGCGGTTGGAGATAATTCCTACGCAGTTTGTGATACTGAGAAACGATTTTTCTGAAAGTCTTGATTTCCGGTGCCCAACAGCCTGTTGCGCCGAGGTCAGGTGTTAATCCTCTGTTTGCGCGGCCCGGCTTTGTTTCGCATTTCGGGGTAATCGGAAGCGCACGATTCCCTTAAAGTCGTTCGGGTCGACAACCTTGCCCTTGCGAACAATTTCGAGTCGTCCGTTGCGCGCCAGATGCAGCGCCTGTTGCTTTACGGCCTGAAAGTACTGTCGCCAGTGCTTTTCCTTGCCACCCGGACTTTTCTTGCCGGCGGCGACGTGGCTGGCCACGCGCTCCGGTGATTTTGGGCCGCCGTCCGCCAGTGCTTCCAGAATAAGCGTGACGATGGGGTCGTCCTTGAGCTCCTCGTTGGTGTCTTCGGTCATGTTCGGTCAGCCGTTTCTTAATCACATGGTGGCGGCATCAGGCCCAGGTGCTTGATGAGTTCAATGAACTTTGCCAGCTTTTCCTCGCGGTACTTGTCCACATCCAGGTCGCGGAAATCATGGAAGCCTTCGCCAGTGCTTATGCCCAGCTTGCCTTCCGCCATGTTGCGCTGGACGATCTCGGGCATGGCAAAGCGTTCCGCGTTCAGGCTCTCGCCAAGCGACTTGCTGGCGTAATAGAGAATATCGCCGCCGCCCCAATCGACAAACTCCAATAGACCCATGACGGCGTAACGCACACCAAAGCCTACTTGAATGGCCTTGTCGATGTCCTCGGCCGAGGCCACGCCTTCCTCGACCATTCGTGCCGCTTCGTTCATGGCCAGGGCCTGGATGCGCGGCACGATATAGCCCGGCGTCGCGGTGCAAACCACGGGCACCTTGCCCGCCTGCTCGAGCAGCAATTTAAGGCCTGTCACCGTTTCGGCGGAGGTGGCCGCGCCGGGGCTAACCTCGACCAGGGGAATCAAGTGGGCGGGGTTGAGCCAATGGGCGTTTAGGAAACGGGCGGGTTCTGTCACGCAACCGGCCAGCGTATCGACGCCAAGGGTTGATGTGGTGGATGAGATCACGGCTTCCGTCGTCGCATGTTGGCAGAGCAACCCATAGGCTTGCTCCTTGGCCTCCAATACCTCGGGCACGGCCTCGAATACGACCGCGGCCCGGCTAAGCGGTTCCGTGAAGCCGTCACGTCCCAGGAAGTCGATCCGGGACAGGATGGCGGCGGTCTGCTTATCGTTCAGCAGACCCAAGGACGCCTGAAAGGCCAAGTCCCGGGCTATTTCCGCCCTTGCGGCCTTGAGTGTGTTTGCGGCCTCGGCCGTCGGGCGGTCCTTGATATCGCCGAGGGCCACGGGAAATCCCGCGTAGGCAAAAACGTGGGCTATGCCTCGGCCCATTCGTCCGGCACCGGCGACCGCGATCAAAGGTTTGGCGCTCGGCATCTTTAGTGTCCCTCGCGCAAGAGTTCGCGCAGTTGAGGTATGCTCATGCTGCTCAGCCCCAGGGCACCGAGCGTACGCGGTCCGGCACTCAGGTCCTCTCCGACAATGGCCGAGGCGATGGACAACAAACCCCGTGCCACGGGCGTCGGCGTACCGACCCACTCGGCGACGGAGACCAGGAAGGCCAAGCCCATGGCCGTATCCTCGCGCATGTAACGGTGGCGGTGAAGATCCACGGCCTCGCGCCAATCGTCACTATCGACCAACTTCTCGTGGGCCGCCCGGCCGTACATCCACTCCTCGCCGTCGCTCCGGTAGTGGTCGGCAAGCGGGAAGTGGGGTGCGCCGTATCCTACCGCCTCGCGCAAACTTAAGCGTTCGCCGTCCAAGGCGTCGGTAACGGCGCGGATCGCTGGCTGGGTGCCCTCATTGTGGATGTCCCAATCCTCGGAATGTTCCAAGGGTCCGGCGTTCATCATGATGAGCGGTGGGTGGATCACCGGACCGGCGTTCATCAATGCCCCGTCAAGGGCGTCGGCCAGCGGCCCGATCGGATAACATTGAGCGATAACCTCCATCGCCCGTGCCGAGTGTTTGGCCGGAAATACGCCGGTTGGCAGGCGCGTGGCGCGTACGCTGATCGCGACTTCATCGGGGCCGCGCTTGCGCGCCAGATAGGGCAGGGTGCCGGTCTCGGCAAACAAAAGATCTGCAGTGTTGCCCTGCTCACGGCAAGTCTTCGCCATGACGTAACTGCCAAAGGTGCCGGGGGGCAGGTAGACCACCTGACCGTCCGCCAGATGCGGCGCGAGATCGCGGGCCAGGGATGCTTGTGCCATGGCGGGCAATGGAATGAGGACCAGTTCGGCGCGTTCGACGGCCTCACCCAAATCCGGCGTGACCAACGACAACGGTACTTGCCGCGTTCCCTTGGCGTCGATCAAGGTCAGCGCGCCCCGGGCCGCCACCGGCGCAAGGGCCTCGCCATCTCGCCGCCACAGCCGCACGTCATGGCCCCGTTCGGCGAGGTCGGCCGCTGCGGCATAGGCACCGTGCCCACCCCCGATCACCGCGATATCCATTTGAGTCCCCCGCTTCCGGCCAGCCACCACAGCCTAGTGTGTTTTTGGCCCGGATAGAACCGTTTGGCGGGAAAGTGCTGTAGACTTGTCCGCGCGATCATCAATTGGGATTCGGAATCCGACCATGGCTAAGCGACGGCACGATTACCAACCGAGCGAGGAATATGCCGGCCTATTTCCCGACATATCCGCGAACACCATCAACGGCCTGGGCGAACGTGAGCCACGCAAGCCATCGCCGGTGTTTTGGCACGAGCCCGATACCATTCCCCATGGGAACCTTCAGAATTATTTTTACGAGAATGCCGCCAAGATCGCCGAATATCGCAAGGAATCAACCCGCGGTGACAATCGGGGACCGGAACAGCCCGCACCGATCGCCGATATCCAAGCCGAGAACACACCACGGAATTGGTCGGCCCAGGTCAAGGCATTTGCCCTGGCTAACGAGGCCGACATGGTCGGGATCGCCCGGGTGCGTGAGGACTGGGTGTTCGAAGGGCATAAAATCGCTGAACCTTGGGTCATCCTGCTCGGTGTGGTCATGGATCATGAGAAGTTCTCGCGGCTGCCGCCGGTGTCGCCGGACTTCTCCTCCGCCGATGAGGTAAGCCGTCAATACAACAGGGCGGCGCGCGCCTCCCGCGCCGCGGCAAATTGGATTCGCGGGCAGGGTTGGGAGGCAACCGCTCAAACCGGGCCCATGGCCGGCTCCATGCCCCTGATCCCGGCGGCGATCGAGGCCGGTTTCGGCCAACTGGGCAAGCACGGTTCCATGATAAACGGGGAACATGGCGCCTGCTTCCGGCTTTCCGGCGTTCTCACACAGATGCCCCTTGAGGCGGACACAGCGGTCGATCCGGGCGTGGACGACTTTTGCCTGTCGTGCCGGGTCTGCCGTGATGCCTGTCCGCCGGATGCCATCTTCGAGACCAAGCAGTGGGTACGCGGATTCCAGAAATGGTACGTCAACTTTGACAAGTGCCTGCCCTATTTCCACGAAACTTACGGCTGCGGTATTTGCATCGCCGTCTGCCCCTGGAGCCGGCCCGGGATTGCCCCAGGTCTTAGCGCAAAAATGCTGCGCCGCCGACAGGAATAAGCCCGGAACGGCTGTTTTTGGCCACTCTTGCCCCTCATTGGCCTGACGATACGCCCCAAACGGAGATTCCGGCGAGGGCGGCTTATTAACCTTTCTGTAACCTTCGTCACATACCTTTTTACTAGATGTTGTGTATTTCTGAGGGGAAGCGGGCAGATGTAGGCCCAAGGAGGACCAAAATGCGCGAGTCAGCAGGCATTCCCACCCTCACCATCCGTACGCGAGACTTTAATCGCTCGGTCAGTTTTTACCGGGCGCTCTTGGGCGACGCCGTGTTCGAGACCGACGTCTGCCGCGAGCCCAGCAAAGACCCCCGTCCCATGGCCTTCTTCGGCCGTGGCGCTGGCTACCGCTTGATCATCAAGTCGGTCGGCAACCGGCTTGGCGCCCCGAGGCGCCTTAGGGGATTGATTTCAAGCGGCCATCCGGGCCGGACCGAGGCGGCATTGCGCCGCGCCGGCCACGAGGTTCTGGTGGCAACCCACGAAACCGCCGGCGGAAAACGCCTGTTCGTGGCCCGTGACCCTGACGGGAATGAGATTGCCGTCGGTGGTGAATCGCGCTTCAGAGCCGCCCGCGCCGCCTGATCGGGCTATTCCGCCGGGCCACGTTCGAGGTCTTGCAGTTCACGCGCCACCGCGCCGGGGGAACGGGTGTAGCGGCCAAGCAGGTAATAAAATACCGGCACCACAAACAGAGTTAGCCCGGTCGCGAGGAAAACGCCCGAGAAAACCACTGTGCCAATGGTAACGCGGCTTGCCGCGCCGGCGCCCGTCGCCAGCAGCAACGGCAACGCGCCTAATGCCGTCGATGCCGCAGTCATCAGAATTGGCCGCAGGCGCTTTTCCGACGCTTCAATCAGGGCTTCTTCGAAGGCCATGCCCGCATCTCTCATCTGATTGGCGAACTCGACGATTAGAATCCCGTTTTTGGTGGCGATACCGATCAATATGATGATGCCGATCTGGCTATAGACGTTCAGCGTCCCGCCAATCAAGAACAGGCCAAGCAAAGCGCCCAAAACTGCCAAGGGCACCGTCAATAGAATTACGAACGGATGAATGAAACTTTCGAATTGCGCGGCCAGCACTAAGAACACGATAAGAAGCGCCAAGGCGAAAGTGAAAACCATGGACGTCCCGGCTTCCTTGAATTCCCTGGATTCGCCCTTGTAATCTATCTGTGTCATTTCCGGCAGATCGTCCCGAGCGACTTGCTCCAAGAAATCCAGGGCCTCGCCCAAAGTGTACCCAGACGCCAGAGCAGCGGTAATCGTAATAGCATTCAACCGATTGAAGCGGTTCAGGGTTCCGGCGTCGGCCCGGTCTGTCAGTGTTATTAGACTGGAAAGCGGAATCAGATCGCCATTGTTTTCGGAGCGCACATATATATTGGACACGTCCCGTGGCGTTTCACGGTCTTCATCCCGGCTTTGCAGCATGACGTTGTATTCTTCTCCACGGCTCACGTAGGTGGTCACGCGCCGGGATCCCAATAGAGTCTCAAGGGTTCGGCCGATAGTTTCTACGGATACGCCAAGGTCAGCCGCCCGATCCCGGTCAATGGCAATACGCAACTGCGGCTTGGTTTCTTTGTAATCGGAATCGACGCTAACGAGACCGGGATTCTGTCTTGTGCGTTCCAAAATAATGTCACGCCACTTCGCCATTTCTTCGTAAGTGTTGCCTCCGATAACGAATTGTACCGGCGTACCTCCGCCGCGGCGCGAAAAGCCCTGGCGCATTAAGGGAAAGGCGCGAACACCGGGCAACTGGCTGAGCTTGCCGTAGAGCTCGCCCATGATCTGCTGACCGCTACGTTCCCTTTCGCTCCATGGCGTCAGGATAGTGATGACAAAGCCGCTATTAACAGCGCCGCCGGCGCTAAAACTGCCCGGTGTGCGGACCAGGACTCGCGTCGCCTCGCCATTGACGACAAGCGGCATCATAATTTCCTCGATCGTCCGCATGTATCGTTGGGAGTACTCAAAACTCGACCCTTCCGGGGCGGACATCATGACGAAGAAGGCGCCACGGTCTTCTCTTGGTGCGAACTCTGTCGGCAGTATTTTCCAGAGGCCAGCGATCAAGGCGATGGTCAGGACCAAGCCCCCGGTAAAGAGCATCGGGCGATGGATCCACTTGGCCAACGCGGTGCGATAAGTTCGCCCCAAACGCTCGAACCCATTATCCAGGGACCGATTGAGCCAGTTTCGTTTTTCCGGTTTCCGCAAAAGTTTTGAACACATCATCGGCGCCAGGGACAACGCCAAGACACTTGAAATTACCACCGCCCCGCAGATGGCAATGGCCAGTTCGGCAAATATGCGGCCGATCATGCCCTTCAGGAAGACGATGGGAACGAACACGGCAACCAAAACAGTTGTCGTCGCGATGACGGCAAACGCGACCTGACGGGCGCCATGGTAAGCAGCTAGAAGCGGGGCTTCGCCTTCTTCCACGCGGCGATAAATGTTCTCCATGACAACGATGGAGTCGTCGACGACGATGCCGATGGAAAGCACCAGGGCCAGCAGAGTCAAAAGGTTCACCGAAAACCCGAACAGCGCCAGAACTACGAACGAAGCCATCAGGCAGACCGGGACGGTTACTGCCGGGACCAAGGCCGCCCGCACCGTGCCGAGAAAAAGGTAGATCACGAGAATCACCAGAGAACCGGCTATGCCGAGAGTTTGAAACACCTGTTTGATGGCCTCGGCAACAAAAACCGAAGAGTCATAACTGTGGTGCAAGGTCGTTCCTTCGGGAAGTGTACTTCTCAGCTGCTCGACTTTTGCCCGTGTTGCCTGGGCAACCTCCAGGGTATTGGCCGTCGATTGCTTTACAATACCGAGCCCGACCATCTGTTCGCCGTTGCCGCGAAAATCAGAACGCTCGTCTTCCGGTCCTATTGCGACGGTGGCCACATCACCAAGCCTGACTAAATAACCGTCGCTTCCGCGATCGATGACAAGCAGGGCAAAGTCCTCAGCCTTTTCATATAACCTGTCGACACGGACCGTAAACTCCCGCTCCACGGATTCAATGCGCCCTGCCGGGAGCTCGACGTTTTCAGTACGGAGGGCGCGCTCAATATCAGCCACAGTCAAGCCCCGCGCCGCCAGCTCGATACGGTCGATCCAGACCCGGACGGCTGGGCGCCGCGCGCCGCTTAATCTCACCCGTCCGACCCCGTTGACAGTCGCCAACTGATCGAGCAAGAAACGCTCGGCGTAATCGGTCAATTCCATGCCTGTCATCCGTGTGCTGGAAAGGTTGAACCACTGGATGACTTCCTCGTTGGAGTCGACTTTGTAGATTTGAGGGGGATCGGCTTCGACCGGCAGTGCGCCCAAGATTCTAGAGACCCGGTCGCGCACATCGTTGGCGGCTTCATTGACATCGCGGCTTAGGTCGAATTCCATGGAAATTCGGGACTCGCCGTCGACGCTGTTGGAATCGATGGTGCGTATGCCTTCGATGCCGCTGATGCGGTCTTCGATAAGCTGCGTGAT
>CAYOOG010000020.1:0-23332 GCA_964405515.1 uncultured Alphaproteobacteria bacterium
CCCATCCACCCCAAGGGTACCCTCATCGGGTGGATGGGAAGGGGGAGCGGGAGGCAGTGGTAATTCTGATAAGTGCCCGGAACATGTGGCAGCCCGCGATTCATGTCAAGCGGCGGCCAATTTCACCGGACTCACCCTAACCCGGTATTAAGGCCTTTTTCGTAGGCTCAAGGCGCGGAAATCTGCATGAGAGGACGAAACGCGCAATGTTCGACGCCACGGGTGTCAGCACGGCTGAGTTGGAGCGCCTCAAGGCGCCGTCCCTGGATGGCCGCGCCCTGGTGGCCGGCTACCCGGATGCGGCGCTGCTGGCGGGCGCCGGGGGACACTTGGTCGTGGCCAACGGGCCGGCCGAGCCGATCGGGCAAGCCTTGAGCGACGGCGTGGTGCCGCTCCTGTCCGAGGCCGTCGGCAGCGTTATTCGCGATCAGGCGCCGGAGAATATCAGCATCAAACTGCCGGCGCCCGATGGCGGTGATCGCGTATTTGAGCTATCCGTCATTCCCCTCGGCGGCGCCGAACAGGGCCTCGCCCTGGTCCTTGGCCGTGAGACGACGCTGGACAAGAACCTTGTTGCCGCGCTCATGGCTTCGCGCCAGTTGTTTCGCGACCTGGTCTCGTGTTCCTCCGACTTCGCCTGGGAAACCGACGCAAAGGGTGCGATCAACTACGTTTCGCCTCGCGGCGCGCTTGGGTTTAGCGCCCGGCAATTGAACGGCCGGCCGGCGGCGGACCTTCTGGCGCACGAGCAGACCTCGCCGGGGCCTAGCCCCTTTCACACGCGCAAGCCAATGGAAGACGTGGAGCTTTGGTTGACCGACGCCCATGGCGAGCCCGCCTGTCTGATCACCTCGTCGCTGCCGGTTTACGACGATGCAGGCGTCTGGGTGGGTGTGCGCGGCGTCTGCCGGGATGTGACGCAGGATCGGGCGCGCGAGCAGGCCCTCGCCGGGGCCCGTGACCGCGAGCGTCTTTTGGGCAAGATCGTCGATGCCATGCGCAATGATCTGGTGTCGTCCGCCATGCTGCGGACGGTGGCTGAGGCCACGGCCTGGTCCGTGGATGCGTCCCATGCCTGGGTGCTGCGCACGGACGGCGGCGGGGCGTTCACAACCGCGGCCCAGGTCAAGGTGATGCCTGGCGACGACGACGACATGAGTGATGTTTTCGAGGCGATGGCCGGTCCGCTCGCAGAGCTGGCGGATAGGATTGACGACCAGGATGAGGCGATCGTCACCAAGCTTGACGGCATCGAGCTGCTTGCCCTTCCCACCCGTTACCGGGGCAGCGTGAACGGCGCCATATGTTTTGCGCGGCCTCGGGAGGCCGGGCCTTTTGCCAGCGAGGCCCAGGCTCTGGTGCGGGGCGTGGCGGCGCAGCTCGGCATCGGCCTGGAGCAGATGCGCAACCAGGAAATTCTCGAGCGCCTGTCGCGCACCGACGAGCTTACGGGGCTGTTGAATCGCCGGGCCTTCTTCGCCGATGTCGTGGTGCGGCTTCAGGCCCATAACCGTTCCGGGCGTTCGGCCACCATGATTTATCTCGATCTCGATAACTTCAAGCAGGTCAACGACACGTCCGGGCACGATGCAGGCGACGCCGTTCTTCGCGCCCTGTCGGAAGTTCTGGTGCTTAGTATCCGCGCCGGCGACCAGGCCGTGCGCTTCGGCGGCGACGAATTTGGCCTGTGGCTGGAGGAGACCGACGAGGCCGGCGCCGCCGCCAAGGCCGAGGCGCTCCTGGCGGCAATGCCCAAGGTACAGACGGCGGCGGGGGATGGCGCGCCGGCCATGAACCTGTCCATCGGCATCGCCGTGACCGACCCGGCGCGGCCGGAGGCCTTGGAAGATCTTGTCACCCGCGCCGACCAGGGAATGTACCAGGCCAAGCGGGCGGGCAAGGGCACCTATCGCAGTGTAAAGCTGGAAACCGACGAGGGGGACTGACCGTGGACGCGCGAACCGAAACCAGGGACAATCAAGTGCTGGCGGACGACCTCAGTTACGAGGACGCCCGCACTCATCTGGAGCGCCAGGATCGTCAAGCCAGGGTCGAAATGTCGGCCCGGGAAGACGTGGCGCCGGAGATTCTTTACTTCCTCGCCGAAGACACCGAGCCCGAGGTTCGCCGCAATATTGCCGCCAACCCGAATACGCCGGTACAGGCCGATACCATTCTGGTCGCCGACAAGGACGACGAAGTGCGCTGCCGCCTGGCGCGAAAGATCGCGCGCCTACTGCCTGATCTGGACGCAGAGGCGCAGTCGCGGCTTCGCAATACGACCCTGGAAATGATCCATGCCTTGATCGACGACCAGTTGCCCAAGGTGCGCCAGATCATCTCCGAGGAAATCAAGGAGAGCGCCACGGTGCCTGCGGATATCGTCGGCCGTCTGGCCCGTGACGTCGATCTTATCGTGGCGGCTCCGGTCCTCGGATACTCGCCGCTTCTGGAAGAAGACGACCTGTTGGAAATTCTTGCCGCCACCGAAGCCGATGGCGTCGCCGCTGCCGTGGCGCGGCGCAGCGTGGTCAGCAGCCGTCTGGCCGACGCCGTTGCCGAAACCGAGGATGTCCCGGCCGTCGCCGCCCTTTTGGCCAACGAAAACGCGCAGATCAGGGAAGAAACGCTGGATCGCCTTATCGAACAGGCAGCGGAGGTCGAAGCCTGGCACGCCCCCATCGTCAACCGCCCAAGCCTGCCCGTCGGCGCTATCGCCAAGGTGGCGGGGTTTGTCGCCTCGTCTCTTCTAAGTGTGCTCGCCGAGCGCAATGATCTTGACCAGGATACGGCGGGCTACCTGGAAGAAAAAGTCGCCGAGCGCCTGGAGGAAGAATCGAAGGAGAAGGAGGTTTTCCACAGCGCTGCCGAGCAGGTCGCCGACCTACACAAGGAAGGCAAACTCGATGACCAGTGGATGCAGGACACCGTGGAGTCGGGTCAGAGGGCCATGGCCTTAAACGCGCTGGTCCTGCTATCGGGTTTCGAAATGGATCTCCTGCACAAGATCGTCGGCTCCGGCAGTGGTAAGGCGGTGACCGCACTGTCCTGGAGGGCCGGGCTTTCCATGCGCACGGCGCTAAAGCTGCAGACGGCGCTAGCGCGCGTGTCAGCCAAGAGCATCGTCAACGCCCGCAAGGGGTTTGACTACCCCATGACCGATTCCGAAATGGAATGGCACCTGGAGTTTTTTACTTCGTAGCCATTTAGAAATGCCTTGAAGCCTCCCGCTCCCCCGGCCCAACCACCCCAAGGGTACGCTCATCGGGTGGTTGGGCCGGGGGAGCGGGAGGGGTCATGCTGGTCGGTAGATGCCTTAAACGATATCGGCGATCAGGGAGCCCGCGCCACGGTCGGTGAATATTTCCAACAACAGGGCGTGCAAGACGCGGCCGTCCAAAATCACCGCCGCCTCGACGCCGCTTTGCACCGCGTCCAGGCAGGTGGTGACTTTCGGAATCATGCCGCCGGTGACCGTACCGTCGTCGATCATCTCGGGAATCTGATCGACGGAAATGTCGGTGACCAGCCTGCCGTGCTTGTCGAGCACGCCCTCGACGTCCGTTAACAGATAAAGCCGGGTGGCGTCCATGGCGGCGGCGATGGCGCCGGCCACGGTATCGGCGTTTATGTTATAGGTCTCGCCGTCCGGCCCTGCCCCGATGGGGGCGATCACCGGAATCAAATCCGAAGCCTCGAAATTTTCCAGAATGTGCGGATTGATGCGCGAAGGCTCTCCGACGAATCCAAGATCGAGAATGCGTTCGATATTGGAATCCGGATCGCGCTGGGTGCGTTTGATCTTTGTTGCCTCGATCAAGCGGCTGTCCTTGCCGGACAGACCGACGGCGTTTCCGCCCGCGTTGTTGATTGCCGTGACGATGCGCTTATTGATGGCGCCCGACAAAACCATTTCGACGATGTCCACGGTCTCCCGCGAGGTCACGCGCAGGCCGTCGATGAAGTCGCTTTGAATCTTGAGCCTTTCCAGCATCTCGCCGATTTGCGGCCCGCCACCGTGAACGACGATGGGATTAATGCCGACATGCTTGATCAGCACGATATCGCGGGCAAAGCTGTCCGCCAGCGCCGGATCGCCCATGGCGGCTCCGCCGTATTTAATGACAAAGGTCTTGCCCGCATAGCGCCGCATGAAGGGCAGCGCCTCGGACAAGGTGTGGGCGGTCTGGAACAGGTCGTCCCGCGGCCCATTTGCTGGTTTCTTCCTGGACATGACGCCGCCTTATAGCGCAGAAGGCGAATCGCCACAAATAGCTAAAAGTTGGTCCACCTTGTAGAAACAGGGCTAGCTGACAGATGTTGCCGTACTCATTCTGTTTTTCTACATGTCCTCAAGCTCGGTTTTGAGCCGAACTACATTTCTTCCGACTCGATAACAGTAAAGCGCACATGGAAGGTGCTCGATTGTAACGCCATCCACGACAGATTGAGATGTCTTGGATTTTGTCGTGGCCCTCACGGAAAGTTGATCGAGATCATTTCTTTTGGCGAACTCGATAAGGCCGCGCAACTCGCCTGGTTGATCGATAAACCGATCCGACCATTTTATTTCAACTGCCCAGGCCGGCTTACGACCGGAGGGATGAAGATACACAAGATCGACCTCGCGATCCTGACGCCCACTTTTCCATCGCGCGTAGTGAATATTTCGAACGTCGTCTGCATGAAACCATTGGCTGAAGATTGCCGTCTCTGCCATTGCGCCCATGGCTTGATCGCCATCCTTAAGTGGCGCGAAGAGTGCCATTCTCATCGACGGGTTTGTCAAATGGGCTTTAAATTGCCTCGCACGCTGGAAGGTTTTCCCGGAATCGTCGACCCGGCGGACCCGCACGATCAAAAAAGCCGCTTCAAGATATTCCAAATATCTAGAAATCGTGTTTTTTGCCACACCGGAACTTGACGCCAAATTATCGAGACTAATCTCATGCCCGGAATGATAGGCAATCATCGTGAACAGTCTGTTCAACTCCGGAACATTCTGGATTCCATACAAGCTGGGCAAATCACGCAGCAGTACCTTGTCGATAATGTCGCGGCCCAAATACCGTTGTGGGTTCTTTCTGATTTCGGGAATTAGAACGGCTTCCGGATAACCGCCAAAATTCAAGTAATTTATAAATTCGGCATTAAGTTTGCCGATGTCAGTAGTCTGATATTGAATATCCTCCCCCATCCCCTCGGATAATATGAGTTTTTCTTCCAAATCAGAGAAATCAAGGAACTCGGCGAATGTCAAAGGGGGTAGCAAGAAATCCGTAAAACGCCCGGCGCCCGATTCCTGACTCTTAAGACGAAGGGCGGCGGCGGCCGACCCGGACGCAATGAACCGCGTATCCGGATGACGGTCGGTCAGGACTTTCAGATGAACTTCCCAATCCTTGAGGTATTGCACCTCGTCGAAAATTACGATGCGCCGCGATGGCGGATCGTGATTCGTGATCTTCTCAAATAGTTCGAGCAAGCGCTCGAGTGGAAGGCCGCTGTATAAGGGCGTATCAAGGGAGGCGTAAAGTATTGCATCAGGTGAAAACCCAGAATCAACGGCGTCACCGATCAGCTGGTGTAGCATGACGGTTTTGCCGACCCGGCGGGGGCCCATAAGGATGACAGTGCGCCGAACATCCCAATTCAAAGCAAGCTCAGCAAAGCTCTCAAAGTATGCTCGTCGTTTAGTGAAGTCTGAGATTGCCGAAGGCGAGCGTGAAACCCACCATGGATTATCGCGCTCCAGGCTCTGCAGCGTGTCCTGCTCTGAAATTCCAAGCATCAGGTCGTCCGTCCATTTAGTATCAGAGAACTAATACTAACACGACGAACCGATCTAGTCCATTGAAAAGAAACGAATATTACTGTCGGTTTTAGACCTCCACCGCCATGCGGGCGAGGTCGGCGCGGAGTTCGGCGATGCCCTTGCCCTTCAGGGCGCTGGTGATGTGCAGCTCAGGGTGCGCCGCCACGTGTTTGGCCAACTCCGCCGTGGTTTCCCCAAGGCGGTCCGCCAATTGTGCCGCCGGCACCTTGTCGGTCTTGGTCAGAACCACCTGGTACGAGACGGCGGCTTCGTCGAGCATGCCGGCCAAACGGCGGTCGCTGTCCTTCAGTCCGTGGCGGCCGTCCAGTAAAAGGCAGGCCCGCTGCAGCACCGGGCGGCCCTTGAGATAAGCCTCGGTCATGCGGGTCCATTCCCGGATGTCGGTCTTGGAGGCTTGGGCGAAACCGTAGCCGGGCAGGTCCACGAGCCAGAGCGCGGGCACCTTTCGGCTCTCGTTGTCGCCGCCCACTTGAAAGAAATTAATGGTCCGCGTACGCCCCGGCTTGGCCGAGGTATGGGCAAGAGTCTTTTGCCCGGTCAGTGCGTTCAGCAATGTGGACTTGCCGACATTAGAGCGCCCGGCGAAGGCAATCTCGGGCAGTCCGTCCGGCGGAATCGACTCCACCGATCCGGCACTGGTCTGGAACACGCAGGGGCGGGCGAAAAGCAAGCGCCCCGCTTCCAGTTCATCCGCCGTGAATTCCGCTAACATCAGAGCCGGCTTTCGCTTCAGATTTTCACGCCCATGCGCTTCATGATGACCCATTGCTGGGTGATGGAGAGCACGTTGTTCCAAGTCCAGTAAATTACCAGTCCGGCCGGGAAGCTGGCGAGCAGGAATGTGAACATGACGGGCATGATCATGAATACCTTGGCCTGTACCGGGTCGGTGGGCTGCGGGTTGAGCTTTTGCTGCAGGTACATGCTGATACCCATCATCAGCGGCCACAGGCCGATGGCCAGGAACGTCGGCGGGTCCCAGGGAATGACTCCGAACAAATTCATGAAGGTCAGGGGGTCGGGCGCCGAAAGATCATGTATCCAGCCAAAGAAGGGCGCGTGGCGCATTTCGATGGTCACGAACAGCACCTTGTAAAGGGCGAAGAACACCGGGATCTGAATCACGATGGGCAGGCACCCGGCCATTGGGTTGACCTGTTCCTTCTTGAACAGTTCCATCTGTTCCTGCTGCTGCTTCACGCGGTCGTCCGGGTAGCGCTCTTTCAGTTTGGCGATCTCCGGCTGCAGCTTGCGCATCTTGGACATGGATTCGTAGGACTTGTTGGCGAGCGGGAAGAACAACAGCTTGATAAGGATGGTCAACAACAGAATCGCAATACCGAAGTTGCCGATCAGTTTGTTGAAGTAGTCGAGCATGAAAAAGATCGGTTTGGTCAGGAAGGGAAACCAACCCCAATCAATGACCAGATCGAAGCGCTTGATGTTCAGGTCGTCCTCGTAGCTGTTCAGAAGGTTCACTTGTTTGGCGCCCGCGAACAGACGGTTGCTGACCTGCACCGAGCCGCCGGGGGCCAAATCATGGGCACCCAACAAATAGTCCACCTGATACTTGTCGCCGCCCACCGCCAGGTCATGGTGAATGGTCGCGGCGAAAGGAGCGGACTGGTCTGGCACCAGGGCGGTCAGCCAATATTTGTCGGTGAAACCGAGCCAGCCACCGATGCTTTCCACCTCGACCGGGCCGTCCTCCGCCAATTCGTCGTAGTCGGCCTCTACCAGAGTGTAGTCGGCTTCTTCCAGAGTGCCACCAAAGACACCCAGCGGCCCCTCGTGCAGGATGTAGTAGCCGAGGATCTTCGGCGTTCCGGTGCGGGAAATCAGGCCGTAGGGGAACAGGGTCACCGGTGTCAGGCCGGCATTGGTGACCTGTTGGGCCACCGTAATCATGTAGTTTTCGTCAAGTGCATAGGTGCGCGTAAAGCGCAAGCCCTGGCCGTTGTTCCAGGTCAGAGTGAGCGGCGTCTCCGGCGAAAGCGCGCTGCCGTTGGTTTGCCACAAGGTATCGCGGTCGGGCAATTCGGCCACCGTGTCCCTGGATTTGGTCCAGCCGAACTCGGCGTAATAGGGGTTCTCGGTGCCCGTGGGGGCCAGCAGCACGATATCCGGGCTCTCGGGGTCGATGGTCTCGTGATAATCGGCAAGAATCAAATTATCGATGCGCGCGCCGCGAAGGGAAATAGAGCCGTGCAGGCGGTCGGACCTGATGGGGATGCGCGCGGCCGGTGCCATGGTGACGTTGATCGCCGGAGCTTGCCCGATCGTCTCCGTGCCGCTCTCTTGCGGCAGCGGAACGCCGGTGTCGTCCGGGACAGCGCCCCCCAGTCCGCGCGGTGCGTTGGTCGCGGCGGGCGCCTCGCTTCTGGCCGCCGACATATCCTCCAGCAACAGGCGGGCGGCTTCGCGTTCCTGTTGGGCCTCCATCTTCGGGACTTCGTAGAAGTACTGAAAGCCCATGAGAATGGCCAGGGACAGCACCACGGCGAGAATCAGGTTTTTCTGGTCTGACACCGGCCTCAGCCTTTCTCGTGGTGTGCGTGGTGCGTGTGGTCGCCGTGGTCAGAGGGCACGGGGTCGAATCCCGCACCGCCCCCAAACGCTGCAAAGGGGTGGCAACGGGCGATGCGTTTGAGCGCCAACCAGGACCCTCGGGCGGGGCCATGCCGGTCCAGGGCCTCAAGGGCGTACTCGGAACAGGTTGGCAGGTAGCGGCAGCGCGCCGGTAGCACGGGCGAGACAAACCAGCGGTAACCCTTGACCACGCCTCGCATCAGGCTGTTACAGGTGCCGCGCAATACGGCGCCCGCGGTCATGTTGCCGTCTCCCCGTGCCGGCAGGCGTCCAATCGTTCGAGCGCCACTTTCAGATCGTTGGTCAATTTGGCGTAGGGCCGCCTCAAGGTGGCGGCGCGGCCAACAAGAACATAGTCCCGCCCGGGCGCGGCAAAACGGGTCATGACCTCGGCGGCCACGGCGCGTAGACGGCGGCGGACCCGGTTACGCACCACGGCGTTTCCGACCTTCTTCGTCACCGTAAATCCAACCCGCATATCCTCGGCCCTATCACTGTTCACGTGGTTGCCCGGATCGCGCTTCTGCGCTTGCAAAACAAGTCCCGGCAACGCCGATTTTCGTCCCTTTCCGGCAACGCGCAGAAAATCGCGCCGCTGTTTCAGTCGGGAGATGGGCAGAACTGGGTGTGTGATGGTCATCGGTGAACCGGCGGCTGCCGGTCCTCCTGCGGATCGCGCAGCTCTACGCCGAAATGCTCTTGCGGCCTTTCCGGCGGCGGCGCGCGAGTACTCGGCGTCCAGCGGCCGTCGACATACGGCTGCGAAAACCGTGGCGGCGCTTGCGCACCAGGACGCTTGGCTGAAATGTCCTTTTCACTGCTGCAACTCCATGGCTAAACCGCTGAAAACTGCCCTTAAAAGGCTTCGGGTGTATAGAGGCTAGATGGGGCGAAGTCAATGAGTCTGGGGATTTGAGTAACTTATTGGTGAGAGTGGGCGAATTAGACGGTGCAAATGCCGGGAAATCGGCTACATAGAATCATGGTCGAGCGCCCCGATAGCGACACACCGGAACGTGCTGGCCGGAAATCTGCGGTGAGCACCGCCCGTTTCTGGCCCCTGGTGGTTCTGGCCGTGGGGTTTGCGGCGTTTTTCGCGCTGGATTTGGATGACTACGTCAGCCTAGCGGGGCTGAAGGAGAACCACGACATTCTGGTCCACTGGGTCACGGCAAAGGGCGCCGTGGCGGTGGTGGTCTTTATGCTGGGCTACGCCGCGGCCATGGCTTTTTCGCTGCCCATTGGATCGGTGCTAACGGTGACCGCCGGCATTCTTTTTGGCGTGGTCGCGGGGACGGTCTATTCGGTCATCAGCGCGACCTGCGGCGCCACGATCCTTTTCCTTGCCGCCAGGACCTCCCTGGGTGAAGTCCTGCATGCCCGCGCCGGCCCCCGGCTGCGGCGTCTGGAGGCCGGGTTCCAGGAGAACGCCTTCAGCTATCTTTTGGTTCTGCGCCTGGTGCCGATCTTTCCCTTCTGGCTGATCAATCTGGCGCCGGCCCTCCTGGGGGTCAGACTCCGGACGTTCTTCACCGCCACGGTCATTGGTATTGTTCCCGGCACCTTCGTCTATGCTCTGTTCGGGGCGGGTCTCGGGGGCGCCCTGGAAGCGGGCGGCCGCCCGACATTGGAGGGTGTACTGAGCCCGACGATCATCGCGGCGCTTATCGGCATCGCCCTTCTCGCCCTGTTGCCGGTGCTCTTCAAATGGTGGAAGGGCCGGAAAGGCTCTAGCGGTTAATTTACGCGCTGCTCACCAGTTGTTTACTTGCCTGCCCCGCCGGCCCTGGCCACGGCCACGGATACCGTGAATCCGCCGGCTTTGAAGACGGCATGCGCCCAGGTCGCCGCGCATCATGAAAAGAGCTGTAATCCCCGCGCGGCCAAGAATCCCTGCGCCGGCAAATAGTTAGCCTTGTCTGATCATCTGCCCGGCCCGGTGGGGTGAATCCTTTGCCGGGCCGGTCTATGCTTAGTGCATGGCCAACACACCGCAAGACCCGCCGCAAGACCCGGCCAGATTCTCACCGGCCCGAAGCCTGTCGGCGCGCCTGCTTCTGCTGACGATCTTCTTTGTCATGCTGGCCGAGGTGTTGATCTACGTGCCTTCTATTGCACGCTTCCGCGCGGTCTATCTGAGCGAACGCCTGGCCGCCGCGCAGTTGGCTTCCCTGGCGCTCGAGGCGGCGCCGGACCAGAAAGTCTCCCGCGCCCTGGAGCAGGAGCTTTTGGCTAACGCCGGCGCCTACGCCGTGGTGCTATCGCGTGACGATTCGCGGCACCTGATGTTGAGCAGTCACCGGGACGTCGAGGCCGATCTGGTTTTTGACGTGCGCGAGGACGGGCCGTGGACGCTTATCATGGGGGCGTTTGATGCTCTGTGGCCTTACAACAAGGGGCACGGCGAAAATGGCGATCGCGTGATCCGCGTGGTCGGGCCGCCGCGCCTGGGCGGCGGCGTGGTCATCGAGAGCATTATCGATGAAGGCCCCCTGAAGATGGAAATGTATGACTATTCGGGGCGCATACTGAGCCTTTCCATTGTCATTTCCCTGATTACCGCCTCTCTGGTTTTTCTCAGCCTGCGCATGTTGCTGGTGCGTCCCATACAACGCATTACGCGCAGCATGGTGGCCTTCCGCGAGGCGCCTGAAGATGTCTCGCGCGTTATCGCGGCCTCGGACCGGCGGGACGAAATCGGCACGGCGCAACGCACGCTCGCCGAAATGCAGGAACAGATCAGGGTGGCGCTGAAGCAAAAGACCCGTCTGGCGGCACTGGGCGCCGCCGTCAGCAAGGTCAATCACGATCTAAGGAATATCCTGGCCAACGCCCAACTGATATCCGACCGCCTGGCGGGCAGTGACGATCCCACCGTGCGCAAGGTCGCCCCAACCTTGGTGGCGGCCATCGACCATGCCGTGAACCTGTGCACCGACAGCTTGCAATTCGGCAAGCCCAGCGAGACCCTGCCCCGGCGGGTGCGGTTTCCTCTGGATGCCCTGATACCTGATCTCAAGCCGCGCGAGTTAACGCTCAAGGACCTGGGCATCACTTGGCAGGTGGAACTGGAGGACGACCTTGAGGTAGACGGCGACCCGGAACAAATATTCCGGGTGCTGCTCAATCTGGTGCGGAACGCCATGCAGGCGATTGAAGCCGGGATCGCCGAGAGCGGCAATCGCGGTGGCGACAAGGTAAGCCTCAAGGCCTGGCGCGAAAGCACCGCCGCAATCATCGAAGTCTGCGACAGCGGCTCGGGAATACCGGAGGACGCCCGGGAGACACTGTTCGAAGCCTTCAAGGGCAGCGGCCGCGCCGACGGGACGGGGCTTGGCCTTTCCATCGCCCGGGACCTAGTTGACAATCATGGTGGCCGCATCGCCCTGATGCAGAGCGGCGAAGGCGGCACGACCTTCCGCGTCGAGATTCCCGATACTTGAGACGTTACCCACCTAATCCCCGAGCGCCAGACCCTCGCGGCGCGGGTCGGCGCCGCCAACCAAGCCGCCACCCGGCCGCCGTGCAATACCGTGCAGGCCGCTGTTGATGTTTCGGGTTCTGGTCGTGTGGCCCAGCTTGTCCAGGCCGGGGATAAGCTTCTCCAGGGCGGTTTCTTCCTCGACGAATAAGGTCTCGCCGCGCGCCACATGATTGGGCAGGGATATGGCCTGCTGAATATCGAGGTCCCAATCGAGAACGCCCACCAATGTCTTGGCGACGAAGGTGATGATCTGCGGTCCGCCCGGCGAGCCCACGGCGAGGCGGAAATCACCGCTTGCCTCGTCGAAGACAATGGTCGGCGACATGGAGCTGAGTGGCCGTTTGCCGCCCTGTACGCGGTTGGCGACGGGAACGCCGTCAACCTCCGGCACAAAGGAGAAATCCGTAAGCTGGTTGTTGAGGATGAATCCCCGCGCCATCAATTGGCTGCCAAAGGCGAACTCGACGCTGGAGGTCATGGAAACAACGTTGCCCTCGCCGTCGACGATGGAAAAGTGACTGGTGGACGGCAGTTCCAGGGCTTGGCCGGGTGGTGGCAGGGCGCCTTGCTGGAAGGGCGGCTCACCCGCCGTCACTTCTTCCATGGTGTTTTCGCGCCGGATCAGATTGGCGCGATCCTTCAGGTAGCCGGGGTCCATCAGGCCACGGATCGGCACGTTGACGGCATCACTGTCGGCGATATAGGCCGCCCGGTCGGCATAAGCCAAGCGGCTCGCCTCGGTAATGAGATGCACGGCCTCGATTGAGCCGGGCGCCACGCCGGCCATGTCGAAGCCCTCCAGAAGCCCGAGAATCTGCAAGGTGGTAATGCCGCCGGAGCTCGGCGGCGGCATGCCGCAAACCCGCCAGCGGCGGTAGACAAGGCAAACCGGCTCGCGTTTCTTGGCCTCATACCCGGCGAGGTCGGCTTCGGTCATGAGGCCCGGGTTCCGCGGCGCGCGCCGCACGGTGGCGACAATGTCGTGGGCGATGGGGCCCTTGTAGAAAGCCTCGGCGCCGTCCCGCGCCAGAATCCTGAGCGTCTCGGCGTAAGCCGGATTCTTGAGCAGGCTTCCAACACCAAGGGGTGTGCCGGCAGCCGTGAAGAAATAATTCCGCGTGGTCTCGAACAGCTTGAGAACCCGAACCCTGCCAATCAGGTAATTCAGCCGGGGCGAAACCTCGAAGCCATCTTCGGCCAGCCGGATGGCGGGCTCAAACAGCTTGGCCCAGGGCAGTTTGCCATGGCGTTTGTGCACGGTCTCGAAAAGGCGAAGGATGCCCGGTACGCCCACCGCCTTGCCGCCGACCAGGGCCGCGAAGAATTGTTCGGGGTCGCCCTGGGCGTCGAGAAACAAATCGGGCGTTGCCGCCGCCGGGGCTGTCTCGCGCCCGTCCCAGGCGGCGAGTTCGCCGCTGGCGGCATCGAAATGCATCATGAATCCGCCGCCGCCGATTCCCGAGGACTGCGGCTCTACCAAGGTCAGCATCAGTTGCACGGCGATGGCCGCGTCGACGGCGCTGCCGCCCGCGCGCAGCATGGCCAGACCGGCGCGCGTGGCGTGGGGATTGGCGGCGGCGACCATGGCGCGCCCGGCGTGGACCGCGCTGCGTTCCGGGTCGACGCTGGGCGGGCCCGCCGCGCTTCTTGCAGCCGCGGGCCAGGCAATCGTCAGCGCCAGAATGATCGTCGCGACAATCCGCCGGGCAATGTCCATGGATCGGTCCTCTGCAGGAGCTCTCGTGGGCCGGGTTCTTTCTAGAGCATTTCTAGGTCAAATGGTTCAAATAAGGTCGGAAAGACTCTAAGCTTCGAAGCATGATTGAGCCCGGCCCCTTGAATCTCATAACAGACGTCGACGGCATCAGTGTCGGCAATGCCGAGGACGAGGCCGTGCGCACGGGCGTTACCGTTCTGCTGCCCGATGCGCCGGTGACTGCCGCCGTGGATGTGCGCGGCGGCGCGCCGGGCACGCGGGAGACGGACGCCCTGGCGCCCGGCTGCCTGGTGGAGGCCATTCACGGGATTTGCCTGTCGGGCGGTTCGGTCTTTGGCTTAGATGCGGCGTCCGCCACCGTCGCCTGGCTGTCGGAGCGGGGGCGCGGTCTGCCCCTCGGGCCGAAGGCCATTCCCGTGGTGCCCGCAGCCATCCTTTTTGATATGGCGAATGGCGGAAACAAGGAATGGGGCGCGGTGCCGCCCCACGGCGATCTGGCCCGGCGGGCCTGTGACCATGCGGCGGGGGAATTCGCGCTCGGCAATACCGGCGCCGGATATGGCGCCACGGCGGGCGATTTGAAGGGCGGCCTGGGCAGCGCGTCCCTGGTGGCGGACGGCGGCTTGCAGATCGGCGCCCTCATGGCCGTGAACGCTTTTGGCTCATGCGTGGTGCCGGGAACGTCGACCCTTTGGGCCTGGCCGTTCGAGCGGGGTGTTGAAATGGGCGGGCAGGAGCCGCCAACCGCATCCTTGAAAGATTTGGACCCGGGCGCGGGCACGAAAATGAGCGCCGCTTTTTCCGGCGGCAATACCACGATCGGCATGGTCGCCACCAATGCCGTGCTCGACAAGGCCCAGGCCGGGCGCCTGGCGATCATGGCCCACGATGGACTGGCCCGGGCCATCCGGCCCGCGCACACCAGCTTCGACGGCGACACGCTGTTTGTTGTGTCCACCGGTCAGGTTCCCCTGGGCGGAGAGTCTAGCGCGCCCGAAGCCGCCCCGGCGGCGCTACTGCACCTCGGCTCGCTGGCCGCGGACTGTGTGGCCCGCGCGATCGGAAGGGGGATATGGGAAGCCGAGAGCCTGGGCGGCGTACCTTCCTACCGCGAGACGCAAGCAAGCGATTAGCCTCGCCCTTGCCCCAAGGCCGTGCAGTGAATTTAGGAGCGGTTGGTCGGATTAGCGGACGTATTAGCGGACGTAGACGTGAACCTCGTTGGTTCCGACATCGCCGCTGGTGGTGGCCGACATCGTGACGCGGTCGGCGGGCAGGCCCATATCCGTCAGGGACCGCAATACCGACTGGGCGTATTGGCGCGAGCGGGACTGCGCAAGTTGCACGTCCACCGCCGTGCCCGAACTGGGCGCCACGGCAATAACGTCAAAGACCGAAGCCGGGCGCCGGTCCAGCGCTTGTGAAATAGCAGTGTATAGGGCTTGTTCGTAAGGCACGTCCGCGCGGTCGAAGCGGATGACCACAAGCGGCCGCCTGCCGGCCGCGGCGACGCTTCCACCGGGCGCGGCGCTGCCGATCGGGGCGGCGCTGCTGTAGGCGCGGTTGGCCAGGCTGGTGCCGTAAAGCTCACCGTTCTTGATGGCCATGGAAAGCGTGGTCAGGTTGCTGCGTTCGTTGCCCACATAAGCTGTCTGGCGCGCCACATCTTCCTGCAATTCGTTCAGCAGCCGGTCGATGATAACCACGGTCTTGTTGGTTTCGTCTTCGAGCACGGCCAACTGGCGATGGTCCTCGTCAATTGCGCCGGATAGGCCGTATGTGGCCTTCAAGGTCTCCAACAGGAAAGCCGACATGGCGGCATTTGACGCCACTCTGTTTGCCAGGCCGTTCATGGCGTTGATATCGGCGCCGATGCGGTCAAGCTCCAACTGGGCTTCGTTCCACTGATTGATCAGGACCGGGTTGCCCGGCGTTGTGCCTAGCTGCAGCCGCGCGGAAATCGCCGCGACCGTCCCGTGGTAACGCTGCGAATTGTTCGAGGTCTGAACGCGAATACTTTGAAGCTCGTTGTTGTTGTCACGGATCGAGGTCTCCAGCCCAAAAAGCTCACTGCGCATGCCGGAAACTTTCTCGCCCACGTATGTGCCGGTGGGTTGCCCCTCGGAAATCGGGACCGGTTCGAAATTCGTTGTGCCGAGAGCCGGTGGCGATTGGTTGCCGAGGACGCTGCCTTCATCGGTACCGCCATTTTCTTCGCTGGCGACCGCCGCTTCCTCACCTTCGCCAAAGCCCAACTTGGGCCACAGGGACCCGGTTTCGAATGAACAGCCGGCAAGCAATAGAAGTGCCGCCACTGTCGTCACGCGCAATCTCAAGGATGCCATTCTGATCTACTCTGCCGTTGAACCTGATGCCCGAAAAGGACGACCCTAGCCCAGCCCCCCACCTAGGGTATGGGCATCCATGACAGGCCGAGAGATCGCGGCAATTGCGCGTTCCAAGCCCTTGATATTCTTACAATCGCGATATTAGCCAAAGGGCAACCCCGTCACAAGCGTATATCTGCCCAAGAAAGGCTTGCCGGTCAAGGCGTTATTAGGGTCCAGACTCACATACAGGATCAAAATGGCCATGTCCCAGAGGACGCGTGGAATCGCTTCAAGCTGCGGTGTCGAAGGGATCAACCGGGCGGCAAGCCCGCTTTTCACCCTTCTCCTTGCATCTTCTTGCGATTCACAGCGCCATTTGGACCCTGTTTGTGAGTTTGGACCCTAAGCCCGCAACCTTGCGCCGGGCCCGGCCTTTGGGTACTGTCCGGCTCCCGCGGCGAGGGCCGAACCCGGCGCTCTCCGTGGGCCTAAGCGCCCGTAGCTCAGCTGGATAGAGCACCAGACTACGAATCTGGGGGTCGGGAGTTCGAATCTCTCCGGGCGCGCCAAACCTTTCATCAATAATATCAAATTGTTATGTCGGCGCCGGCGCGCGGACCGGGGGCACGGATACAGCAGTCTTCGGCGACTCAGGGCGTGGGAGGCTTCCAGGCCTTACTGCAAAGCCCCTTGGGGACCCGCCAAGGGCGTGCTTTTCCAGCCCTGGGAGGCTGTCTGAACGCGACTCGCCAAACACCAGATAGCGAGCCTGTCCGCCCGGCGACAGGGCGTCGAAGGGCCAGCAGGTAACGAGAGCCAGCATGGGCTGTCCTCGGCCGTCGCCAGCCGCCGGGTCGAGGCCCGAATGCCGCGCGTCCACGATAATCGTGGCCGTGACTTCGAAGCGCCGGCTCTTCGCCCCCGGTGTTTCAAGCCGGATGGCGTCGCCCTTTCGCAATTGTTGCAGAAAATGGAAGTGAGTATCCCGGTGTCCGGCGATAACACTTATGCCCGGCCGCCCCGGCGGCGGCGTGCCGGTAAGGTGACCGGGCCCAAAGGCCAGGGCCTCGCCGCTGGCCCCGGCGAGTACGATGAGGCTCTTGCCAAGCCGCGGCACGGATAGCCGCGCTACGGGCCAGGTGTCGGCCCAAGGCCAGGCCCGCGGTCGGGCTGTACTCTGCTCGGCCCGCGCCCAGGCACGTTCGAGCAGAACTTGCGCGACTTGGGCCTTGGCGGCGATCCACAGGCTCCCGCCGGTTTGCCAAAGACCGAGGCCAAGCAAAACCACGCCGGCGGCTGCTAGAAGATACCGCCTGCGCGACCTCACCACGCAACGCCTTCCCGAAAAACCGATTTGCACCCATCAAATTGATTCAATTAGGGCCGGAAAGACTCTGAGGCCTGACGCCAGAAACCGGAGACCAGCAGCAGGGCCAGCCCGAAAGCCAGCGCGATGAGGCCGACGAGGAGAGCGCGCGGCGCCACGGTGGCGGTTTGCGGCAGGATGATCCGGCTCGTCTGTAAGACGGCGCCCTTGCCCAGGCTTCTTAGCGCAGCCTGTTTGAGCGCGCGGGGCGCGGCGGCGGCGGACTCCAGGGCCGGGCTGCCGAATACGCCGTCCCAGGTCCAGCCGTCGGGAAACATGACCGGCACCTCGCGGCTCACGATTGTGCCGTCTTCGGTGCGGCTGGGAGTGACGTCCACCGCCACCAGACTGGTATAGCGGCTGACGATCTCATGGCCGAGGGCAACGGCGAGCATTTCCGCCTTCGTCGCTTCGGCATCGGCGCCCTGGGCCCGTGCCTCTTCCAATGCGGTAATGCGGTTCTTCGCCCAAAGCGCCGCCACGCCCTTCGCCTCCCGTGCCTGATCGAGGTCGAGCGTCAGATGCCAAGGCTTCCCGGCCAGCTGGCCGGAGACGATAATCTTGGCGCCGGGGCTGAGCGGCTGATCATCCGGCATCCTTGCGGTCAGGGACACCGGTTCGCCGTGGTAGAGATCGGGCAGCGGGTTGGGCCAGGCTTCCACGTGCCAGCCGTGGGGCCATTCAACGGCGATGCCGGTCAGCACGGGCCGCTCGATCTTGGCGAGAAGCGCTTTCATGCGCGGCGATACCTGTGCGGGGTTGCCGATGTGGCTGAAGCTGCCGCGCCCGTGCCTTGCCGCGCGCCGCATGAAATGGGAATTGGGCGCCGAACCGATACCCACGGTAAAGAGCCGAGAGCCGCCGATGTGCTTTTCAATGGCGGCGAAGACTTCGTCCTCATTGCCGATGCTGCCGTCGGTCACGAAGATGATCTGGCGCAGCCGTGCGTTATTGTCGTCCCTTGAGTCCGCGCCGGCGTTTCCAAGCGCCCGCACCATGGCGGCGAGAATTTCCGTGCCGCCGCCCGCTTCCAGGTTATCGACGAAGCGGAAAGCCTCGAGCAGGTTACCCCGGTTCGCCGGACGGGCGCCGTCATACAGCGCCCAGTTGGAGTCGTTGAAGGCAATAATGTTAAAGGCGTCCGTGGGGTCCAGTCGGCCAAGGGCGAGCTTCAGGCTCTCCTTGGCTTGCACAATAGAAGCCCCACCCATGGAGCCGGAGACATCGATGACCAAGACCAGTTCCCGTGCCTGCCGGGTCTCTTGCCAACTGTTCTGGCTGTTGCCGGCGCTCTTGGGCGGCATGACAGATAGCATCAGGTATTGGTTCTGGCGCCATGCCTCCCGGTACATGGTGGCGTGGGGTTCTGCGCCGGCGCGCGGCGACCAAACCAATTCGAAGTCCTTGTTGGCGGGAGTCTCACCATTGGCGAACGCGATCATGGCCTTGCCGGAACTTTCGCGGATCAGGTCGATGGCGTGAGTGGCGCTGTCGACATCGCCAAGCGGGAATCCGGGATCCAGATGGACTGTAATCGCAACAGGATTGACGCGCCCCGTCTCGGCGCCGGGCCTGGAGGGATGGGGACCAGGTGCTATGACGGGGGGCGTGATGCGGTGTCCATCGGCAACCGGACTCCCGCCGGCGAACTTGCTGTCGGTGGCCTTGCCGCCGACAAGGTGCAGTGCTGAGGGCAGATAACGCGGCCCCACGACCATGGGAAATCGCAGACGGTACTCGCCGTCGTCTTGGGTGAGCGTTTGCTGGTATTCAATCTCCACGGCGATGGACTCACCGGGAGCGAGGTTGGCAAGCGAAGTTGTAAAGATGTTGGGCCGTTCCTGCTCGATCAGCCCGGCCTTGCGGCCCGTGGCTCTTGCCGCTTCATAAGCCTTGCGCGCGGCGGCGCGTTCCTCGATGTGGCCCTCGATGAAACGGTCGCCAATGCGCAGCCGCATGCGATCCACCGCGCCGGTCTCGGGTAGGGGAAACACGTAAATGCCTTCCAGCCATGTCCGGTTGTCGGCGGCCTTGCTTGGGTTGGTAAAGCGCTGGCGCACTCTTGTCCGGGCCATGGAACCGGCAATGTGAATTTCCACATCCGTGGCCAGCGCCGGCGCGGCGATATAGCGGCCGGTCTCGCCGTCCTTGAACATCAGGCTGCCGCTGGTTGCCTCCCCGGGGTGTGAGAAGCCACCGGGCGAATTCAATTCAGGCAAGGCCTTGGATGGGGCCGTGGGCGCGCCAACCGTCTTGCCTTCCGCCACCTGGGCGCCTGCCAGCAGAATCAAGGCGATGCAGACAATGTTTCCGAGGAGACTCGAAAGACGCCTGGTAAGCCAGGGCCTAACCCGCCACCTACGGAGGCGTGGCGGGCAAATCAACAGGTGCGCTGGCGAGTGGACAATGGAAGAGCGTGGAACAGGGGATAGGCGGCGTGTGCAGGGAAGGTGGGGCAAGACCGGGCTCTCCTTGTTGATGGGAATCTGAGCCCAGAAGACCAGCCGACTTAGGTACGGCGAGGGCGAGATTGTGGCGGCCCCTGGATTCATTGCGGCCAAAACATGGCGAGGCCGCAAATCACCCGGCGTTGCCGTGCCGCTGTGCCGCGGTGATGCCGTGAGGGATCGCCAGACGGTGCCGGCCCTGGTCACGGTGCCAGGCTTTGTCACAGCGCCAGCCTTTGTCACAATGTGCCGCTTTGAGCCCCGCGCCGCCGCCAGATCCCACCGGACGCCACTGCTCCAATTCCCTGAGTTTCCTTCTTCTCAACCGCATGGTTTATTAAAATAGCGGTGCTGGCCAAAGGGAAAATATGGGCCCTGCGCCGGCAGCAGTTAATTAAACAAATAAGTTGAATAGTAAAACGCCCGGAATTAGAGGGATTTTCCCTGAGACTTGACAGTACGAAAACCGGGGTCTAACGTAAACTAATTGGTTGACTAATCGATATGAGCGTCAAAAATTGTATTAACAACATTGGTTGAATAAACTGAAAAGGGATTGGCGTCGTAACGGCTCTCAGGTTTCCACCGTTTGGGCTCATGCCAATAGTAAACAATATGGTTGAACTTGCGGAAAGCGGCTTGGACAGCGCCTTTGCGGCCCTTGGCGACGGCACCCGGCGGGCCATATTGGCGCGCCTTATGCGCCAGGATGGGGGCCTGACGGTCTCTGAAGTGGCCCTGCCCATTGCCATGTCCCTGAACGGGGTCTCAAAGCATCTGCGGGTTCTGGAGCGCGCCGGCCTGGTGCGCCGGGAGGTGCGCGGCCGCACCCATCACCTGTTCGCGGTGCCCGAGGCCCTGGACGGCGCCGCGGCCTGGATCAGCGAACAGCGGGCCTTCTGGGAGGCGCGCTTCGACGCGCTTGAGGAATACCTCATGGAAAACGGCGAAATGGGCGGCTCATTTGGGTGAGAACAAGAGGACCGTCAGCGCGGCGGTAACCGGTTCTTCCGCAATAACGTGTTTAATATCAATAGGTTACACCATATTCCCCGTGAGAATATTCATAACCCATTGAAATCATTAACATTCCGCCGCTAGAACCCCAAATTACGAAACGAACCCAATTGTAATGCCAGCCCAGGCTGGCCAAGGGTTTGCAGCGCATTTTTTGATGCCTTTATTTAGTGCGCCTGGTCCCAGTTGTCGCCGTGGCCGGTGTCCACGGTGAGCGCCACGGAAATCTCCACGGCGGGATGCGCCGCGCCTTCCATGACCCGGGCGACCAGCGCCGCCGTATACTCCAGCTCCGCCTTTGGCACTTCGAAAATCAGTTCGTCGTGCACTTGCAACAGCATTTTGGCCGATAACCCCGCCCCATCGAGCGCCGGGCCCATGCGGATCATGGCGCGGCGGATGACGTCGGCGGCGCTGCCCTGGATCGGCGCGTTGATGGCGGCGCGCTCGGCGAAAGCGCGCATGTTGGGGTTCTTGTCGTTGATGCCGCGCATGTGACATTGCCGGCCAAAAAGCGTTTTCACGAAACCCTGCTCGCGGCATTCGTCCTTGGTGCGGTCCATGTAATCGCGGATGCCGGGGAACCGCTCGAAATAGGTGTCGATAAAGGCCTTGGCCTCGCCACGGGAAATGCCCAACTGCCGGGCCAGGCCGAAGGCGCTGATGCCATAAATAATGCCGAAGTTGATGGCCTTGGCCTGGCGCCGCACCATGGGGTCCATGCCTTCCTGGGGCACGCCGAAAATCTCCGAGGCGGTCATGGCGTGGATATCCTCGCCATTTTGGAAGGCGTCCTTGAGCGCCGGAATGTCGGCAATGTGGGCCAGCAGCCGCAACTCGATCTGGCTGTAGTCGGCGGACAGCAGTTTGTGGCCTTTCTCCGGCACGAAGGCCTGGCGAATCTTACGGCCTTCCTCGGTGCGGATGGGAATGTTCTGAAGGTTCGGGTCCGTGGAGGCCAGCCGCCCGGTCGATGTGGCGGCCATGGAATAAGAGGTGTGCACGCGGCCGGTATCCGGGTTGATCTGACCCTGCAGGGCCTCGGTGTAGGTGTTCTTCAGCTTGTCCAACTGGCGCCAGCCGAGCACCCGGGCCGGCAGGTCGTGGCCCTGGGCGGCCAGTTCCTCCAACACCTCGGCGCCGGTGGAATAGGCACCGGACTTGCCCTTCTTGGCGCCCGGCAGGTTCATCTCGTCGAACAGAACCTCGCCCAACTGCTTGGGCGATCCGACGTTGAATTCGCGGCCCGCCAGCTTGTGAATCTCGACTTCCAATTCGCCGAGCCGGGCCGTGAAGTCCTTCGAAAGGCCCGCCAGGATCTTCGCGTCCACCTTGATGCCGTGCTGCTCCATGTCCACCAGCACCGGCACCAGCGGCCGTTCCAGGGTTTCGTACAGCGTGACCAGCTTGCGGCTTTGCAGTTGCGGCTTCAGGAGATTGTACAGCCCCATGGTCATGTCGGCGTCCTCAGCCGCGTAGTCCGTGGCCTTGTCCAGGGGCACCAGATCGAAGGTAATCCGGGACTTGCCGCTGCCGACCACTTCCTTGAAGGGGATGTTGCTGTGCCCCAGGTGCTTTAGACTCAGGTCGTCGAGACCATGGCCGCCCAGCCCGGCGGACAGCGCGTAGGAAAGCAGCATGGTGTCGTCCACCGGCGCGAGCCGGACGCCGTGGCGCGCCAGCACCAGCATGTCGTACTTGGCATTTTGCAGAACCTTCATCACGCCGGGGTTTTCAAATAGCGGCGTCAGGCGCGCGAGCGCTTCTTCGCGGCCGATCTGCCCGGCAAGCAAACCGCCCGATCCGTTGTGTTGGCTTGGCGTCGCCATGCCGCCGTCACCCAGATCAAACGCGCCCTGATCGGCGGGCGCGCGGTGGCCCAGGGGGATGTAACAGGCCTCGCCCGGCACCACCGAAAGGCACACGCCCACCAGTTCCGCCCGCATGGCATCTAGCGACGTGGTCTCGGTATCCACGGCAACGATCCCGGCGGCCTCGGCGCGGGCGATCCAGGCATCCAGCGCCGCCATGTCGGTCACGGTTTCATAGCTGGCCGGGGTGTCTAGCGCCTCGGGCGCGGCCGGCTCGGGTATTGCCGCCGCGGGCGGCGCCTCGGCTGCTGCCGTCGCGCCGTTACCGCCAAGCCGCGCCGCCATGCGATCGTACAACTTGCCGAACTCCTGCGCCTTGAGGAAGGGCAACAGCACCGCCGGGTCGGGCTCCTTGAGGCCGAAGTCTTCAATGCTGCCGTCGACCTCAACATCGTCCCTGAGGCGCACCAGCTCGCGCGACAGCCGGGCAAGGTCGGCGTGCTCGATCAGGTTTTCCCGCCGCTTGGGCTGCTTGATTTCGCCGGCGCGCTCCAAAATCGTATCGAGATCGCCGTAGGTGTTGATCAATTCCGCCGCGGTCTTGACGCCAATGCCCGGCACGCCCGGCACGTTGTCGCTGGAATCCCCGGCGAGCGCCTGCACGTCCACCACCTTGTCGGGGCCGACGCCGAATTTCTCGCGCACTTCTTCTTCGCCGATGTCACGGTTCTTCAT
>CAYOOG010000020.1:23342-25086 GCA_964405515.1 uncultured Alphaproteobacteria bacterium
GGTCGCGCATGGCGACCTTGCCGCCGACCAACTGCATCAGGTCCTTGTCCGAGGAAATGATGGTCACCGCCCAGCCGGCCTTGGCCGCCAGGCGCGCGTAAGTGGCGATCAGGTCGTCGGCCTCGAAGCCCGGCATTTCCAATGACGGCACGTTGAAGGCCTTGACCGCCTCGCGGATTATCGGGAACTGCGGGATCAGGTCCTCGGGGGGGTCCGACCGGTTGGCCTTGTACTCTTTATATATGTCGTTCCGGAAGGTCTTGCGGGCAGTATCGAAAATCACCGCCAGATGCCCGGCCTTGCCTTCATCCCGGACGTCGTCCAGCAGCTTGGTCAGCATGTTGCAAAAGCCCATGACCGCGCCCGTGGGCGTGCCGTCGGCGCGGGAGAGCTCGTACTTTATGGCGTAGTAGGCGCGGAAGATGTAGCCGGAGCCGTCGACCAGATAAAGGTGGTCTTCTGGTTTAGCGGATGGCTTTGCGGACACTATCTTGGCCGGGCCTAGCCCGCGCCGCGAGCACGGACAAATTCCCGGTCGCAATAGGGGCATCGCACCCGGCCCTCGGCGCCCAGCTTCAGGTACACCGCCGGGTGCCCCAGCGCGCCGGCTCCGTCGCCCGCCCCGCCGTCACAGGCGGCCTGGTCTCCGCTCACCTCAAGGGTCTTGGGGGGCGTCTCGGCGTGCTCTGGCATGGGGCTTTAGTCCTCCGGCGTTGACCGCGGGCAACAGCGGATGATACCCATTGCCACGGCACAATCAACCGGTCCATGACATGCCCGTAGCCACCCGTGGCCCGGGGTTGCGCCCCGTTCCCTAGTCAAATTACAGGCCACCACGCCCGATGAACGACGACCAGCAAACGATCGCGCAAAATGCCGCCCCGGATGCCGCTCCGGATGCCGCAATCGAGGCCCGCGGCCTGCTGAAGATCTATGGCGACGACGGGTCGGGTGAGGCGGTCGGCGAGGGCGGTGTGCCGGGCACCCGGGCGCTAAATGCCATTGACCTGACCGTGCCCCGGGGCTCCTTCTTTGGGCTGTTGGGGCCGAATGGCGCGGGCAAATCCACCTTCATAAATATTCTTGCCGGGCTGGTGAACAAGACCTCGGGCAGCGCCTCGGTCTGGGGCTTCGATTTGGAGACGCAAACCCGCGCCGCCCAGAGCGCCATCGGCGTGGTGCCCCAGGAGCTTTTCATCGACCCCTTCTTCACGCCGCGCGAGGCGCTGGAGGTGCAGGCCGGCATGTACGCCGTGCCCCGGCCGGAACGACGCAGCATGGAGCTGCTCGGCGCGCTCGGCCTGACCGACAAGGCGGATGCCTATGCCCGCACGTTGTCCGGCGGCATGAAGCGGCGGCTGTTGGTGGCCAAGGCCATGGTGCACACGCCCCCGGTGCTGGTGCTGGACGAGCCCACGGCGGGGGTCGACGTGGAATTGCGCCAGCGGCTCTGGGCTTACCTGCGCGAGCTCAACCGTGCCGGCACGACCATTGTGCTGACCACGCACTATTTGGAAGAGGCGGAAGCGCTCTGCGACACCATCGCCATTATAAATAAAGGCGACGTGGTGACCTGCGCGCCGACCGACGAGTTGATCGACCAGTTAGACCAGAAGACCTTGGTTATCACGGTGGCCGAGGAGCTGGCCGAGCTGCCGGCGGGGCTCGCCGCCCATGGCATGGAACTGCGCGCGGGCAACCGGCTTGCCGTCGATTACCGGCCGAGCGAGACCCAGGCCGGGAC
>CAYOOG010000021.1:0-24549 GCA_964405515.1 uncultured Alphaproteobacteria bacterium
TACGACCACCATAGAGTTGCCACCGCCTCCCGCTCCCCCTTCCCAACCACCCAGAGGGTACCCTCATCGGGTGGTTGGGAAGGGGGAGCGGGAGGCTTCCAGGCATTGGAATAGAAGGCTAGAGAAATTCAATAATCGCCCGGTTCACTTGATCCGGTTGCTCCGCCATCATCATGTGGCCGCAATCTTTAAGAATCTTGGTTCTTGCCCTGGAGACGGCGGCGGCAAGTTTCTCGCCCGCCGCCGCAGGGGTCATTTTGTCCTCGGCTCCCAGAACAAAAAGGGCGGGACAGGCCACGCGCGCCGCCGCGGCGGGTGCGTCCCCGTAACTACCCGCGGCGCTGAGATCGGCGAATAGGGAGCCGCCGTCATCCAACAGGCCGCTCCAGGCATCCTCGTCCAATTCACGTGCAACGGCCCAGGACTTAATCTGGTCAATGGCCGCCGAACTGTCCGATTTGGCCAGCGCCAGCAACTTTTCATTGACCGGCATGACATCAGCCGTGGCCAGAAGCGCTACGGCCCTTACCCGATCAGGCGCCTTTGCGGCGGTCTCAAGGGCGACCTGGCTGCCCAGGCTGTGGCCGGCCAGGGCCACCTGCTGCAGCTTCAAGGCATCCATCAGGGCCACAAGCCATTCCGCAAGCAGCCCGACTCGGGGCATTGCGGGGCCCCGCGACTGACCATGGCCGGGCAGATCCACGGCCAGGCAGCGCAGCCCGGCTCCGGAGAGCGCCGGAATCTGGGCCTTCCAGGCCTGGTGACACCCGCCGGCGCCGTGAATCAGCAGCACCGGCCGCGCCAACGGGTCGCCGCTGTCGGAAACAAAAACCTCCCGGCCGTCTATTTTGATTTCCAAGCCTGGCGCCTTTCCGGAATCGTCAAAAATCCAAGCCCTTCAAGGGTTTTCCAGCATACTTTTTAGAGGATCAGGCGGCATCCGGGCAAAAAAATACGGGGTCGCCCGTCGACGACCCCTGACTATTTTTTGATGCCTCACCTGGTAAACTCGGCCTGTCGAGGCACACCATAGGAGCGCGCCCTCTGGCCGGTCAAGCACCGGCAACGGCCCGACTACATTATCCAAAAGCCCTGTTGCGAAAAAGCCACACTTTGCCTCATTTTGAGGCATGATGACTTCGATATCCGCTAGTTCAAGCGGTGCGCGCGCGTTGCGGGAACAACACACAAGCAGTGCGCGATGCCTCCCGCCAGCGGCGGTCAGGTGCAAAAAAGGAGCCGCCAGAGGCGGCTCGAGTCTACAGGGAGGCATTAACAAAGTGGATGGGGTCCACTCACAATCCGGAAGCTCCGGATCGTTCAAGTATAGTAGCGCCGAATGGTAAACATTTCATTAACATTTCATTTCGCCATAAACGCCTAGGTCATAAACAGCCCACTATGCGGGCATTATAGCCCCCAAGCAGCCCTCCAAGGACCTCTTGCCAAGCACGGCCCCAAACGGTTAAGTACGGCCCCTGTCGACCCCCTAGCAACTCTTGAACTTTCGGGAAGTCTCGCGTCCCCCGGCCCCGGCCCTGGGAGACGGCCCCGGCCAAAGGCGTAATCTGAATATGGCCACGAACATTCACAATGGGACAGCGAAGCCGGAAGAACGGCCGGATTCCATGCGCGCCATCGAAATCACCACCCCTGGTGGGCCCGAGGTGCTCGGTCTTACATCGATGCCGACGCCCTCCCCGGGAAGCGGCGAGGTTCTAGTGCGCGTCGCCGCCGCCGGCATTAACCGCCCCGATGCGATCCAGCGGCAAGGCCATTACCCGCCTCCGCCGGGTGCGCCTGAAACCCCGGGTCTCGAGATCGCCGGCACTGTCGTCGCGCTGGGCGCGGACACGACCGGCTGGCAGGTCGGCGACGAGCTTTGCGCCCTGGTAGCCGGGGGTGGGTACGCTGAATATTGCGCCGTGCCGACGCCTCAGGCCCTGCCTATTCCAAAGGGCCTCGGTATGGTCGAGGCGGCAGCCCTGCCGGAGACCTTTTTTACCGTCTGGAGCAATCTGATCCACCGGGCACGGTTGCTGCCGGATGAAAGCCTTTTGGTGCATGGCGGCACCTCGGGCATCGGCACCACCGCCATTCAGTTGGCCGCCGCCCTTGGAGTTACCGTCTACGCCACGGCGGGCAGCACGGAGAAATGCTCCGTATGCGAGCGCCTCGGCGCCGCCAAGGGCATAAACTACCGGGAAGAGGATTTCGCCGATGTTGTCTCGAAAGAGACCGCCGGCAAGGGCGTGAATGTCATCCTCGACATGGTCGGCGGCGGGTATATTTCCCGCAATATTGCCTGCCTGGCCATGGATGGCCGCCTGGTTAATATCGCATTTCTCGAGGGCCCCAAGGCGGAGGTGAACTTCATGCCGGTCATGCTCAAGCGCTTGACCATTACCGGATCCACCCTGCGGGCCAGGCCCATAGCGGACAAGGCGGCGATCGCCGGCGACCTGTTGGAGCAGGTATGGCCCCTGTTGGCGGCGGGCCGCATCCGCCCGGTGATCGATTCAACCTTTCCGCTGGAAGAGGCGGCCGCAGCCCACGAGCGCCTCGAGGAGAGCGTCCATATCGGAAAAATCGTTCTCACCGTTTGACTATGGCGCGCCGAATTGCCAAATAGAACACCTGCGTATCAGGAGGAACCATGTCCACACCCTTAATGCCCAAGGCGACAGCCGTTTGGCTCATTGATAATACGACTTTGACGTTCGATCAGATCGCCGCGTTCTGCAATCTGCATCCCTTGGAGCTTCAGGGAATCGCGGATGGCGAGGTCGCCCAGGGGATCGTCGGCGCCGACCCCATTGTCGCCGGTCAGATGACCCAGGAGGAACTCGACCGCTGCATCCAGGACCCCGGTGCCCGCCTCGCAATGATCGAGCCCTCGACGCCCCTGTCACGCCGCAAGGGGCCCCGCTATACCCCGGTATCGCGCCGGCAGGACCGTCCGGACGCCATTTCCTGGCTGGTACGCTTTCATCCTGAATTGACCGACGGTCAGGTCTCCAAACTCGTCGGCACGACCAAACCTACCATCAACGCCGTACGCGACCGCACCCACTGGAACTCCCCCAACATCAAGCCCAAGGATCCTGTCGCCTTGGCATTGTGCTCGCAGATTGAACTGGACGAGGCCGTTGCCAAGGCGGCGCGGCGGGTTGAGCGGCAGAAGAAGAAGCAGGCGGCGGTGGAACGAGCCGCGGCGAAAGCCGCCGGCAGCGACCCGGCAGAGGTACCTCAAGAGCCGACAGACTCGGGGGAGGCAACGCCGGAGCCCGAGGCCGTGACGCCGGTGTTAAAGGCCGTGGCGCCTGCGCCCGAGGCGCCGGCGGAGCCGCCGGTAGCGCCGGAAAACGCCCCCATTGACCCGGCCAGCGTGTTTTCCACCCCTGCGCCCGAAACCGCGCCCGACGAGGGTCCGGCGGATGGTGAAACCGCAACCGAAGAAGCAACACCTGCAGATGATTCCGGGGGCGACGCGCCGGAAAACAACGACGACGGGGAGCCCAAGGCGTGAGCAAAAAAGAAGGGCGCCCTACGACGCCCTTTTCCCTGTAATTTTGTAATTCAAGCCGGCTAAATCAGGCTGATATTCGTGCAATCTGGTCCTTGAGGCGGAGTTTTTCCCGTTTCAGCTCTTGTAGCCGGATACTGTCCGGCGCTGGTCTTTGACGTTCGCTGTCGATTGCCTCTTCCAAGGCGTGGTGTTTCTCGTACAAATTCTGAACTTGCGGTTCTTGATCCATCAAGGCCTTCTCCTTCGCATACGACGACTCCATTAAATCACTTGTCGCCGGATTTGTCAGCCCCGGAGATACTCGGCGCCTCGTTGAATCTCCCTCTCATTAACCTTTTGAAACGACTGGTGTAAACACGCCCTTCCCGACCATAGTCAGAGTTAGGCCGCGTCCGGCACGGCACTTGGATGGGCCGGCTCGCTCAACATATGGTACAATGGCGACACCGAAGTACCAGAGCATTGTCCTGCCAGAAGGAACCATGGCGGATCAGTCGGAAATCAAAGAGCGAATAGAGAGTTTGGCCACCTTGCACCGCGACCTGGACGCCTCCGTCGAGGCCCTGCAAGCGGCGCGGCCCTTTGACCATATCCAAATTCAGCGGCTGAAGAAGCGCAAACTGAGCATTCGCGACGAAATCGAGCGTCTGCAAAGCCAACTGGTACCTGACATTATCGCCTGAAAGCAATCGGCGCCTCGCGCGCCTTGCCAGAACGCAGTGGCTCCGTATAATCGCCGCTCTTTTTTGCCGGGCGCCCCAACTTCAATTAGACCCCGGCATCAATCGGAGGAAATACAGCCATGGCCGACCAAGCACCCCGTGTAGGCATCATCATGGGCAGCCAGTCCGATTGGCAGGCCATGCAGGCCGCCGCCGGCACATTGGACGAACTGGGCATCCCTTTTGAAGCCCGCGTCATTTCCGCCCACCGCACGCCCGAGCGCCACGCCACGTACATGGCGGAGGCCGAAGGCCGCGGCCTTGAGGTCATTATCGCCGGGGCAGGCATGGCCGCCCATTTGGCCGGCGTCTCGGCGGCGCTGACCACCTTGCCGGTGCTGGGCGTGCCCATGGAGAGCAAGAGCCTTAAGGGCCTCGACAGCCTCTTGTCGACGGTGCAGATGCCGGGTGGCGTCCCCGTCGCCACTTTCGCCATCGGCAGCGCCGGAGCCAAGAACGCGGCGCTCTTCGCCGGAGCCATCCTGGCGCTCAAGGATGAGGCAGTTTCGGCCGCCCTCAAGGACTGGCGGGCCAAGCAAACAGCAGCGGTCCCGGAATTTCCGACTGATTAAGTGGCAAATCAAATGTTCGCGGGCAGAACGCTGCCGAGCATTTCTTCAACCCGGCCGCGAGCTTTCATGATCTGCATGACGTTGCCGATACGCCGGTCGAGAAACGCCCAGGTCTCGCTGAAATCATCCGAGTCATCGCCTAGCCAATAGAGCATTGTGGTGCTGAACACGCCCAGTAGCAGCGCCCGCTTGGTGTAGTAGTTGATGTCCGTCGAGGTATCGCCCACGGCCCGCCACATGGCATCCACCGTGCAACCGGCGCACTTCAGGCCGAGCGGGATATTCCCCGGCAGGGACAGATAGGTGACGGCCCGGCGCAGCGCCTCGCGGTTTTCCGCATGATCCAGGAGCCGCAGGCGTACGGCGGTGGAGATACGGTCGCGCACCCGCATCTTTTCGAGGTCCATATCGGCCAAGGCTTCCTCCATGCGGGCGTCGCCCTCGGCATGGAACAGGGCGACCATGTCCGAAGCACCTCCGGGGAAGCACCGCCGCGCCTCGTCGGGCGCCATACCAACGTCTGCGGCGGCGGCCAAAAGCGCCGCCTCGGACCAACCGTCGTGGGGCACGTGCGCCAGGGCCGACGCCAGCAGACGGCGGCGCTCATCTTCCATGGTGGCGGCCTTTGCGCTCACTGCTCGTCTTCCGGAAATTCTTCCTCCATCATATCCTCGAGCGCCATTCCCTCAAGCACCGATGTAAATGACAATGTGCTCAAGTCCGACATGCGAAGGGGATAAAGAATGCCGTTCAAATGGTCGAACTCGTGCTGCACCAGCCGGGCGTGGAAACCGCCGGCCTCGCGTTCGATGAGTTCACCTTCCGGCGTCGTGCCGCGATAGAGGATATTGGCGTGGCGCGGCACCAGGCCGCAAAGGCCCGGCACCGACAAGCAGGCCTCGACGCCCTCGACCATGCCGCCCTCCAAGGGCTCGACCTCTGGATTGATAAGGACCGTAAGCGGCTCCTTGGCGAGTTCTTCCCGCTCCGGGCCTAGTGGGTCATCTTCGTCGCCCTCGCCATCTTCGTCGAGCAGGGGCGGCGGCGCATGAAAGACAATCACGCGCCAGGGCACGCCGATCTGCGGCGCGGCCAGCCCGGCCCCACCGGCATCCGCCAGGGTGTCCGCCATGTCGGCGACCAGGGCCCGAACCTCCTCGGACCCCGGATCGTCAATTTCCTCGGACCGGTATTTCAGCACCGGATGCCCCATGAGAACGATGTTTTGTACGGTCATCGGGCCATTATGGTGCCCGCGCCACGGAGCGTAAAGCAGGGGAATCCCGCCAATTTGCCCTTTCCATTCGCCGGGTCATCTGATATTAGGTCCGCCGTTACGGTGAAAACCGCCGCAATCGTACAATTCGACTAAAGCCACACGGGAACCACAACGTGCAGATTATCGTTCGCGACAATGACATAGAGAAAGCGCTGAGGGTGCTCAAGAAGCGCATGCAGCGTGAAGGGCTTTTTCGTGAGATGAAGAAGCGCCGCTTCTATGAAAAGCCGTCGGAGCGCAAGGCACGGAAAAAAGACGAATCTATCCGCCGTGTGCGCAAGCAGGCCAGCAAGCTAGCTTCGCTCGGCCTCTAGGTTAGCGTCATTCCCGCACAGGCGGGAATCCAGAAATCAGCTACCCCCTTACTACCGACATTACGAGTGAAGTTCCGCTGTAGCGGAAATGACGGCGCTTTAGACTTGCGCCTGCGCTTCTTCGCCATCGCCAAACTCACCCGCCCGCACCCGCAGGTCGTAGTACAGCAACGTCCAGGGAATGGTCATGAGCGGTAGAAGCAAACCGTAAACCAGGCCGCTAAAGAGACCAACGGCAAATATTGAGTCTGTCGGCAGAATCAATGCAAACAGCACAACGGCAATGATGACAACGACAACAATGACGACAGTCAAAAAAATACCGACCGCCAAAAAAAATCCAGCAAGCCGCCAATAATTATCTTTCGAGAGAAACCAACTTCTCTCCAAGGCATCAATGAGCCCGCTGTCTTCAATGAGAATAGCCTGCCAGCCGAAGGCCAATCGAATCATGGCAATACAGCCGGGAATGATCAGAAGCATCAATCCAATCATGATCGCTACAACAACCAGAATATAGAAAACAATAAGTTTGAAGATCGCGCTAAAGGCCCGGCCGATGGCCTACCCGGCGTCTACGTCCTTGTCCTCGATGATGGCTGCGGTCGTGACGATAACCGCAGCGCTGATAATCATACCGGCAACTCCGGAAACTAAATCGATGAAAATGTTGCCGTCCGGCGTGTCCTCGACCGCAAGGTCCGGGTTCAATATTTCGGGGCCCGCAATCTGCAACAAGACGATAAAACTGACCGTGATCGGCAGAACACAAACCACGAGAAACTTCGAAAAATTTTTCTGATAAATCTCAAACGTCGTGCCGAGCAGCGAACCGACATCATATTCCCGCACGTATCCGGCCATGGCTTCCCCCAACCAAAAGTTGAGGGGCCATGGTGACGTATAAGGGAAGTTGTGGCAAGCCGCCTGGGGCGCCGCCGCCGGCTACAGGGCCTTGATGATTTCCTCGACCATTTTCTTGGCGTCCGAGAACAGCATCATGGTGTTGTCGCGGTAAAACAATTCGTTATCAACACCGGCGTAGCCCGGCGACAAACTGCGCTTGACGAACAGCACCGTGGCCGAACGCTCCACATCCAAAATCGGCATGCCGAAGATCGGGCTTTGCGGATCGGTCTTGGCCGCGGGATTGGTCACGTCGTTGGCGCCAATCACGAAAGCCACGTCCACCGTGGCGAAATCGTTGTTGATGTCTTCGAGTTCAAAGACCTCGTCGTAGGGCACGTTGGCTTCGGCGAGCAGCACGTTCATGTGGCCGGGCATGCGACCCGCCACCGGATGAATGGCGTAGCTGACCTTCACGCCCTCCGCCTTCAGCATGTCGCCCATTTCCTTGACCGCGTGCTGGGCCTGGGCCACTGCTAGGCCGTAGCCGGGCACGATGATCACGGCACCTGCGTTCTTCATGATGAAGGCGGCATCGTCGGCGCTGCCCTGCTTGACCGGCTTGTCACCGGTCGTCGCCGAGGCCACTTGGTCTTCACCACCGAAGCCGCCCAGGATAACGCTGAAGAACGAGCGGTTCATGGCCTTGCACATGATGTAGGAAAGAATGGCGCCGGAGGAGCCGACCAGAGCGCCGGTAATGATCAGCGCCGTGTTCTCGAGGGTAAAGCCGATGCCCGCCGCCGCCCAGCCGGAGTAGGAATTGAGCATGGAAATGACCACCGGCATGTCGGCGCCGCCGATGGGAATGATAATGGTGAAACCGACGATAAAGGCGAGCGCCGTCATCGCCCAAAACATCTGGTGAGACTCTTCCAGGCAGAACATCACCATGAGCGCGACGATCGCCACGGCAAAAATTAGATTGAGCAGATGCTGGCCGGGAAAAACCACGGGCGAGCCGCCGACCAGCCCCTGCAATTTGGCGAAGGCCACGATGGAGCCGGAAAACGTAATGGCACCGATGACAATACCAAGGGACATTTCCACACGGCTGCCTGTATGTATGCTGCCTATGCTGCCTATGCCATAGGCGTCCGGCACGTAAAGCGCGGACGCCGCAACAAGCACCGCGGCCAGGCCGACAAGGCTGTGGAAAGCCGCCACCAGTTGCGGCATGGCGGTCATTTCAATTTTAAGCGCGATCACCGTGCCGATGGCGCCGCCCACCAGCACGCCTAGAATGATATAGCCGTAGTCGCCCACTTCGGGCTTCAGGATTGTGACGGCAACGGCAAGCGCCATGCCGAACATGCCGAGCAAGTTGCCGCGACGGCTGGACTCCGGTGAGGAAAGCCCGCGCAGCGCCAGGATGAAACAAACGCCGGCGACGAGGTAGGCCAGGGCTGCAAGATTTGCGCTCACGGCCGCCTCCTACTGCTTCTTCTTGTACATGGCGAGCATGCGCTGGGTGACGGCGAAGCCGCCGAAAATATTTACCGATGCCAGCGCCACCGCGATGAAGCCGCAGACCTTGGCAATCAGGGACGCTTCCTCGTTGCCGCCCGCCTCAACACCGACGGCGATCAGCGCGCCGACGATGATGACGCTGGAAATGGCGTTGGTCACCGACATCAGCGGCGTGTGCAGGGCGGGCGTGACGCTCCAGACCACGAAGTAGCCGACAAAAATGGCGAGCACGAAAATCGCCAGCCGGAAAATGAAGGGATCAATGACGGTTTCCATGACGGGTTCCTATTCCTTTCCTCCCGTAAGCAGGGGATGGACGACGGCGCCGTCCCGGGTCAGGACGCAGCCGGTCACCACTTCGTCCTCCCAATCGATGTTGAGCGCGCCGGTTTCTCCGTCGATCATGGGCGTCAGATAATTCAGCATATTGCGGGCATAAAGCGCGCTGGTGTCCGCCGCCAGACGGCCAGGCAAGTTCAACAGGCCCATGATCTTGACACTGTCGGCATTGACAATCTCGCCGGGCTTCGAGAGTTCACAGTTGCCACCCGCCTCCACCGCCATGTCGACGATCACCGAGCCTTGCTTCATGGATTTGACCATGTCACCGGTAATCAACACGGGCGCCGCACGCCCGGGGATCAGCGCCGTGCAGATGGCGATATCCTGCTTGGCCAGGGTCTTGGCAATAAGCGCCGCCTGCTTGGCCTTGTAATCGTCGCTCATTTCGCGGGCGTAGCCGCCTTCGGTTTCGGCGGACTCGGTCTCTTCGCTTTCCACCATGACAAAGGTGCCGCCCAGGCTTTCCACCTGTTCCTTGGTGGCCGGGCGCACGTCGGTGGCGCTAACAATGGCGCCCAGGCGCTTGGCGGTGGCGATGGCCTGAAGCCCGGCCACGCCGACGCCGAAAACCATGACCCGCGCCGGGGCCACCGTGCCGGCGGCCGTCATCATCATGGGGAAGGCGCGGCCAAACTCCGCCGCCGCGTCGATCACCGCCTTGTAGCCGGCCAGGTTGCTCTGGGAAGAGAGCACGTCCATGGACTGCGCCCGGGAAATACGCGGCATCAGGTCCATGGCCACGGCGACAATACCGGCGTCGGCGTAGGCCTGGACGTCATCCGGGCAAGCGGTGGGCGAGATGATGGCAAGCAACAGAGCGCCCTTCTTGAGCGGCGAGATTTCGTCCGCGCCGTCTTGCCCTCCGGTCAAAGGCCTTTGGATCTTCAATACGATGTCCGCATCGCCCACTGTCGAGGCATAATCAGCGGCGATGCTCGCGCCGGCTTCGCTGAAAACCTCATCGGAGAAACTGGCGCCCCCGCCGGCGCCGGTCTCGACCACCACGTCGAGGCCCAAACCAATGAATTTCTTGACTGTATCCGGCGAGGCCGCGACACGGGTTTCGTCCGCCCGGCGCTCCTTGGGAACCGCAATTCTTGCCGCCATAGCTATTATCCTAGTGCCTTCATGGGGTGCAAATTCCCGTGCCCGATGCCTTCCGCACGTGGAAAGTGGACACTCTTACACTTGGTAGTAAAGGATTTCGTTAACAATCCCGGCCAGTGTTGGCGATCAGACGAGGAAGAACGCCAATAGCAAAAGGGCCACAACCGAGACCACGGCCGACCAAGTAACCAGCCGGACAAAATTCTTCCACATTTCCTGCTGTGGACGGACATCCATTTGTCCAGTTTCAGCCATCATAACCCTCCAGAATCGCCATGTTGCAGCGCACTATAACAGACCCGGAAAGCGCCGCAAGATCAAGGTGCGCCCGAGTGACAGTTTCCCATTGCCGTGGCAATGTGGGGCCGTCGCCGAAGTCTGCCCAGCCCTGTCCCGGCCAGCCTAGGATGTCAAAATACCGGCCCCGCAGAGGAACCACAGCCGAGAAATGAGGACTATTCCATGACAAATTTTCACGCCCTTCGGAAAGCTCTGCTGGCGCTACTCCTGCTCCCGATCCTGGTGGCCTGCTCGGAGCCCGGGCCCCCTAGCCATGACCTGATTATCCGTGGCGGCACCGTATACGACGGCAGCGGTGGAGAGCCCTTCCTGGCCGACGTCGCCATTTCGGACGATCGCATTGCCGCCGTCGGCAACCTCAGGGCCGCCACCGCCGCCGACGAAATCGACGCCACCGGCCTTGCCGTCTCGCCCGGCTTTATCAACATGCTGAGTTGGGCGGTGGAGTCCCTGATCGAGGACGGCCGTGGCCAGAGCGATATCCGCCAAGGCGTCACCTTGGAGGTCTTCGGCGAAGGCTCGAGCATGGGGCCCTGGGACGAAAAGATGAAGGCGTACTCGAAGGAACGCCAATCCGACATCAAGTACGACATCGAATGGACGACGCTGGGCGAATACCTGGAATTCCTCGAAACCCGGGGCGTGTCGCCGAACGTGGCCTCATTCGTCGGTGCAACCACCGTCCGCGCCCATGAAATCGGTGAGGATCATCGGCCGGCGAGCGCCGAAGAACTCGAACGCATGAAGGAACTGGTCCGCGTGGCCATGACGGAAGGCGCCATGGGCGTCGGCTCGTCGCTCATATATGCACCGGGTTTCTTCGCCAACACCGATGAATTGACGGCGCTCGTCGGCGCGGCGGCTGAATATGGCGGCATGTATATCTCTCACGTCCGTAACGAGGACGCCGGCCTCTTGGAGGCGATCGACGAACTGATCGAGATTTCCCGCCGCACCGGGGCCCCCGCCGAGGTTTACCATTTCAAAGTCGGCGGCGAGGCCAACTGGCATCTGCTTGATGCCGCAATCGCAAGAATTGAAGCGGCCCGGGCGGAAGGTTTGCCCATCACCGCCGACATGTACACCTATGTGGCCGGTGGATCGGGGCTCGACGCCTCGATGCCCTTGTGGGTCCAGGATGGCGGCCTCGACGCCTGGGTCGAACGACTAAAAGACCCGGAGATGCGCAGACAAGTTGTCGCCGATACCATGGCGCCGCCCAAGAACAATGAATCGAATTTCTACACCCTTGCCGGGCCCAGCAACATCGTGCTCGCCGGATTCCGAACCGAGGCGCTTAGGCCGCTGATCGGCAAGACTATTGCCGAGGTCGCCGAAATGCGCGGCACACCGCCGATCGAAACCATGATGGACTTGGTGGTCGAGGACCACAGCCGGGTCGACGTCCTGTATTTCCTGATGTCGGAGGAAAACGTTGCCAAGAAGACGGCTCTGCCCTGGATGAGCTTCGGCTCCGACGCCGGCGCACTGGCGCCCGAGGGGAACTTTATCAAGAGCAAAGCCCATCCCCGCGCCTACGGCACCTTCGCGCGCTTCCTTGGAAAGTATGTCCGCGACCAGGGGACCACGGACCTCGCCGACGCTATCCGGCGCCTCAGCCACCTTCCCGCCAGCAACCTCAAGCTGCGGAATCGGGGCCTGCTCAGGGAAGGCTATTTCGCCGATGTGGTGGTCTTTGACCCGGCCACCATTCAGGACCACGCCACCTTCGAGGTGCCGCATCAGTATTCGACAGGCGTGCTGCATGTCTTGGTGAACGGTGTGCCCGTGCTGGCAAACGGCGAGCACACGGGCGCCACCCCGGGCCGCGTCGTGCGCGGGCCCGGCTGGACCGGCTGGGACACTCTTTAGACCGGCAAGGGCACGCCCGCCTTCTTCAGGGCTTTGGTCTGGCGTTTCTCGAGTACCTTGGCGTCAAAGTCGGCGATCAGTTCGTGGAACAACTGGTACCAGTTGATTTCCGCCTCCAGGTGCAAGAAGACCCCGCCGAGGCCGATGGCCGCGCGGTCCATGAAGACAAATTCCCGGGGCGGCGTGACCGTGCCCAGTTCGCGCAAGCGTTTGTGAATCTTGGCGGCAACCTCGCGACCGTACATGCCAACTGTAATGTCCTGATCCTCGGATTCGTGAATGGCGCGGGTTCGATCTTCCAACAGCGGCGCGTAAAGAAATTTTGCCCAGAGGTGCAGGGTTTCGATGATTTCCCGGGACAAATCCGAAAAGCCCCAACTTTCGTAGGCGTGCACGGCCAAATCCCAATCCTCGGTCTCCAGCGCCCGATAGAGGTCGATTACGCCGGCCACGAAACGCGGTTGAAAGGCCCGGATACAGCCGAAGTCCAAGAGGTTGATGGACAGATCCTCACGCACGGAATAATTGCCGAGATGCGGATCACCGTGGATCGCGCCGTAATGATAGAAGGGCACCCACCAGGCGCGGAACAGGTTGAGCGCCAACTGGTTGCGCTCCTCCAAGGTTGACTCCCGATAATCTAAAAGAGGCCGTCCTTCGAGCCAGTTCATGGTGAGCAACCGGCCCGTCGACAAATCCGGCACGACATCGGGAATATGGACGTTGTCTTCCGCCGCCAGCATGCTGCCAAACAGAATGGTGTGCCGCGCTTCGAGTTCGTAATCCAATTCCTCGCGCAGTCGCAGGCCGATCTCTTCGTGAATGTGCGTGGTGTTGATGGACTGATCGTAACGGCCATAGATGTTGAAGATTAGCTTGAGTTGGCGCAGGTCGGCCTCGACCGCCGACTGCATGTCCGGGTATTGCAGCTTGCAAGCGAGCAGCCGGTCATCTCCTTTGGCCCGAGCCTTGTGCACCTGACCGAGGGACGCCGCCGCCGCCGCCTCGCGTTCGAATTCCGAAAACCGGGCCTGCCAATCGGCGCCCAGTTCGCTGGCCATGCGGCGTTTGACGAAAGGCCAGCCCATGGACGGCGCGTTGGCCTGCAATTGCGCCATCTCAACCACGTACTCGGGCGGCAGGGCCTCGGGAATGGTCGACATGATCTGCGCGACCTTCATCAGCGGGCCCTTGAGGCCGCCCAGCGCCCGGCGCAGGTCGGCGGCGTGCTTGCCTCGATCCATCTCCAGGCCCAACAGGCGCTCACCCGCCAGCCGCGCCGCCAGCCCACCAACGGACGAGGATACGCGCGCATAACGGCGCACGCGCCCGCCCAGGCTGTCGTCTTCGGATCTTTTGCGCGCCATCAAGTCCTACTCACAGGTCTTATCCATGCGGAAACCCGACACCTCCCGACTCGGACACGGACCGGTCGGATTCCAGCCCCGCCGAGCGCCCAATTCCAAGGCCAGTTCCAATAGGCTTCTCCCCGGCGCCGGGCCCGTAGCCCGCGCCACTACTTGCTCTTTTCCTTACTCTCTTTACGCCAGGCCGGAAAGGGTTGCGACTCTTCCCCGGCTGGCGTATAACTAAAAATAGGTAAGCAATGCTGACCTTTTAGCATAATTGGTTTCGATTTGCACCACCGAGTGACAGCCAAATCCAGGATCCCGTCATGACCAAGGTTGCGTCTTTCGACATCCACTACAATCAGTTCATCGATCCAGAGGGCAAGCCGACACAGGATCTGCCGGGCTTCGCAGGAGACGCGAAGACCATGATCGACTTTTATCGGAACATGGTGCTGATCCGCACCTTCGATAAGAAGGCGGTAACTCTTCAGCGCACCGGGCGCCTGGGCACCTATGGATCGCTGCTGGGGCAAGAGGCGACCAACGTCGGCGTCGCCAGTGCCATGAAGCAGGACGACGTATTCGTCCCCTCCTTCCGCGATCATGGCATACAGATCATGCGCGGTACTTCCATGGTGGAAATCCTCATGTATTGGGGCGGCGACGAGCGCGGCAGTGATTTCCAGGTCGCCACCAACGATTTTCCGGTTTGCGTGCCCGTGGGGACTCATCCGCCCCATGCCGTGGGTATTGCCGCCGCCATGCGCCTCAGAGAAGAAAACCGCGCCGTGCTTTGCGTGTTTGGCGACGGCGCGACTTCCAAGGGTGACGTTTACGAAGGCATGAACCTGGCGGGTGTGTGGACAGTGCCGGTGGTCTTCGTGGTCACCAACAATCAATGGGCTATTTCCGTACCGAGAAGCTGGCAGACCGAGACCGAGACCCTGGCGCAAAAGGCCGTCGCCGTGGGCTTCGAGGGCGAGCAGGTGGACGGCAACGACGTTGTCGCGGTCCACGACGCCGTGGACAGGGCCATGTGCAAGGCCCGGGACCGCGGTGGGCCGCATCTGATCGAGGCGATCACCTACCGCCTGGGCGACCATACAACGGTCGACGATGCCACCCGCTACCGCAGCGACGAGGATGTCTCCAAGGCCTGGAAGGAAGACCCCATCGCCCGCACGCGAAATTATCTGGCCGAGAACATGGGCTGGACCAAGGAGCAGGAAGAAGCCTTGATCGCCGAGGTCACGGCGGAAGTCGAACAAGCCGTGGAAGAGTTTCTGGCCATCGAATCCCAACCCCCGGAGACCGCATTTGATTACATGTACGCAGAACTGCCGAGGGATCTTGCCGTGCAGCGGGAAGCTATGTTGCAGCGCCTAAAAGGCGGAGGGTCGACCGATGACTGAAGCCGTCCTTCTTAACGCCGTCAACATGGCGCTCGCCCACGCCATGGAAGAAGACGATCAGGTTCTTGTCATGGGCGAGGATGTGGGTCCGGTGGGCGGCGTGTTCCGGGCCACGGACGGCCTCTTTGACCGCTTTGGTCGCCGCCGCGTACTCGATATGCCCTTGGCCGAAAGCGTCATCGTCGGCGCCGCCGTGGGCTTGTCCACCCAAGGCTTCAAGCCGGTGGCGGAAATCCAGTTCATGGGCTTCCTGCATCCGGTCATGGATCAACTCATCAACCACGCGGCACGGATGCGCAACCGCACACGCGGAAGGCTGACTTGCCCCTTGGTGGTGCGTGCGCCGTTCGGCGGCGGCATCCACGCGCCGGAGCATCATTCGGAAAGCCTGGAAGCCTGGTTCGCCCATGCGCCGGGCCTGCGGGTTGTAATTCCCTCTTCACCGGCCAATGCCTACGGCCTTCTGCTCGCCGCGATCCGTAACTCGGACCCGGTTTTGTTTTTGGAGCCCAAACGCATTTACCGCCTGGGCAAGGAAGAAATCGTGGACAACGGCGAAGCCCTACCCCTCGACAAATGCTTCACATTGCGCGAGGGCAGCGACATCACCCTGGTCAGTTGGGGCGCCATGATCACCGAAACCCTAGCTGCGGCGGATGCGCTCGCCGAAGAAGGCGTGGCGGCGGAAGTCATCGACGTGGCGACAATATCCCCCCTTGATATGGACACGATCATGGCCTCGGTGGAACGCACGGGGCGCTGCGTCATCGTTCATGAAGCCGCGCAAACCGGCGGTTTTGGCGGGGAAATCGCCGCCCGCCTGGCGGAGCACGGGTTGCTTTCCCTGATCGCGCCGGTGATCCGGGTGACGGGCTACGACACCATCATGCCGCTTTACCGGCTCGAAAAGAACTACATGCCGAGTACCGGGCGCATCCTTGAAGGGTGCCAGAAGGCGCTGGCTTATTCGTAAAGGCAAAGAGTTTCATGGAAGAATTCAAGCTGCCCGATCTGGGCGAGGGCCTGCAGGATGCGGAGATCGTCTCCTGGTACATTGAAGTGGGCGACCGTGTGGTTGCCGACCAGCCCATGATCTCGGTGGAAACCGACAAGGCCGTGGTCGAAGTGCCAGCGCCCCACGCCGGGATCGTCGCCGCACTGCACGGCACGGTCGGCGAGCGCATCGATGTGGGCGCGACGCTGGTGGAATTCGAAGGCGCGGAACGCACGGAGGATTCCGGTACGATCGTGGGTAGAGTGAAGCCCGATGCCGAGCCCAAGCCAAAAGCTCAGTCGGCCCCAGCCGCCGCGGCCAAACCCCAAGAGGGCGGCCCCCGCGTCAAGGCCAGCGCCGCCGTGCGCGCCCTGGCACGCAAACTGGGCGTAGAGATCAGCGGCCTCCAAGGCAGCGGACCGGAAGGCGCTATTACCTCCGCCGATGTGGAAGCCGCTTCGGGCGGCGGCGCGTATGAGCCCCTGAAGGGCGTGCGCCTGTCCATGTCCCGCAACATGACCAAATCCCACGAAAGCGTGGTGCCGGTTACGCTACATGATCAGGCCGATATCGGCGACTGGGCGAAGGGTACGGACATTACTGGCCGCCTGGTGCGCGCCGTGGCCGCCGGTTGCATGGCCGAGCCCCGCGTAAACGCCGCCTTCGATGGAGACAGGCAGGCTATCCGCCTGAACGACGAAGTGAACCTGGGAATGGCCGTGGATACGCCCGAAGGCCTGTTCGTGCCGGTACTGCGCGATGTGGGCCGGGCGGACCCGGCAGCGCTCCGCCAGACCATGGAACGCGTCAAGGCCCAGGTGCGCGACCGCAGCATCCCGCAGGAAGAGCTCAGCGGTGCCACGATTACACTGTCCAACTTCGGCACCATGGCCGGCCGGCACGCGCAATTGGTGGTCAGCCCGCCCCAGGTGGCGATTCTAGGGGCCGGGCGGCTGTCGGATCAGGTTGTGGTGGTGGACGGTAAGCCCGCCGTGCGGCGCATCATACCGCTGTCATTGACCTTCGACCACCGGGCGCTTAGCGGCGGCGAAGGCGCCCGCTTCCTGGCGGCGGTCATGGCTGACCTGGAAACGGCTGATTAAAGCACTCAACCGCCTGTATCAATAGCGTGCATGTAAGTGTCATACAGGGCCTCTTGTTCCTGGCGCTCCGTGGCATCCAGTTTACGGGTGCTGATAACCCGGCGCAAAACCTTGGCGTCAAAACCGTTGGCCTTGGCCTCGGAATAGACCTCACGGATATCGGCGGCAAGAGCCGCCTTTTCCTCTTCCAGGCGTTCAATACGGTCGATGAACGAGCGCAACTGCTTGGCCGCGCTTTGGCCCATTTCAGACATCTTGGTAGTTCTCCCAGGCGGTAAAGGGGTGGTGCAAGGCGCGGACCATAGCGCCGCCGACCGGTCTTGGCAACGCAGGCTGGCGTCTATTTTATGGGGAAGAGCTCAACCGCTCCACGGCCCCTTCAAGTTTCCAGGGCCAACCCTGCGGTGGTTTCCTCGATCAACATGTCAACGACGGCCTTTAGGGCGTCCTCGTGCGCAGCGCCGCCCTCCAGAGCATCGTTGAAGACCTTCAACTGTCGCGAAGCGCTGGTGCCGCGATCAAGTATGGTCCGCGCGTGCTTGATCTCGGCGACGCAATCAAGTTGTTCCGCGTCCTCGCCAACCAGATCAAATATTTCGTCCAGCAAGTTATCGTAGGGCACCAGTTCGCCCTTGCCCAAATCGATCAGACTCCCCTCAATTCCATAGCGTTGCGCCCGCCAGCGGTTTTCCTGGATCAATGAAAGGGGGTAAATGCGCCAGCGTTGGTTGGCTTTGCGCAGCCTGTACAGCATGCTGAGCAGGCATTGATACAGGGAAGCTATGCACAGGGAATCCTCAACGCTCGTGCAAACGTCCATGGCGCGCATTTCCAAGGTCGGGTAGCGGGCGCTGGGCCGAACGTCCCACCAAATCTTCGTGCCGTCTTCGATAAGGCCGACATTGCTCAGCTGTTTGACCAAGCGGTTGTACTCGGCGGCGGAATTGAAACGGTCAGGCAGACCGCTTCGCGGCACACTGTCCCACACGGCTGTGCGGTACGACATCATGCCCATGTCTTCACCATTCCAAAATGGCGACGATGTACTAAGAGCCAGTAGGTGCGGCAGGAAGTAAACCACCTGATTCATCAGGTCGATACGAAGGTCTTCGTCCTCGATACCGACGTGGACGTGCATGCCGCAAATCAACAGGCGCCGCAGCACGCCGGCGAAATCACGGGCGAGATCGTCGTACCGTTGACGATCGGTGTGCTGCTGCTCCACCCAGTTCGCAAACGGGTGGGTCGAGGCCGCAATGGGCGCCATGCCATACCGAGCCGCCACGCTGGCCACGGTGGCCCTAAGATGGCGCAGGTCCGCCCCGGCCTCGGCGGCGTTGCGATAAACTCGTGTTTCAACTTCTATCTGGCTCTTGAGAAACTCCGGGCTGACTTGACCCTCCATCAGCGCCTCGCACTCGCGCATCATTTCGGGAGGCGGTGTCGTCACCAAACCGCGGGTCTCACGATCGACCAGCAGGTATTCCTCTTCGATTCCAAGCGTCAGCGAGGGCGGCTTCAACGGCATGGGTTTGTCCCTATCCTTCTGTCTCGGCGAGAACCGTATACAGGCCGTCTTGGCTCAAGACTGGGCGAATCTTGTCGGCCAGCCAGTAGGCCCACTTCTCCGCACCGTGGTGGGTATCGATCAAGTCCTGCCGGACTTCAATGGACAGATTGGGCAAGCCCCGTTCGGTCCCGTGCACATCCATAGAATAATTCGTCGTCTTGCCGGAATAGGGCTCGTTGTCGCCGACGACCACAGTACTGTCGGTAGCCATGGCGGTTTGAAGTGGCTCCAGCAACCGCCGGTCGGAATTCCATAAGAGGCCGACGTGCCAGGGCCTCTCGTAGCCGTTCATGATGGGCGTAAAGCTGTGGATTGCCAGGATGCCGGGCACCCCACGGCGTGTCTCGATGTCCGCCAGCGCAGCGTTGATCGCCTGATGATAAGGAGCGTGATAGGAGTCGATCCGCGATTGGACGTCTTGGGCGCTAACGTCTCGGTTACCCGGAATTTCGATTCTGTCGCTCACGTCGGCGATCAGGGTCGGGTTATCGGGTGGCCGGTTGGCATCTATGAGCAGCCGCGAATAGCAAGTGAGCACGGCCGTCGCATCGAGAAAATCGGCCAGACGACGGGTCAAATCCGCGGCGCCGATATCCCAGGCAATGTGCCGGTGAAATAGCGTGGGGTCCAAACCGAGCAGGCCGAACTCTTCGGGCACCTTTGCCGAGGCGTGATCGCAAACCAACAGCAGGCGCGCCGAGGCCGACGGATTGTGAACCTCGAAGGGCGTAGGGTCGCCGGATACGCTGCTCTGCCGTTGTTCCATGATAAGGCCACTATACTGCATATCGCCCGCCGGACCCGGGCAAATGGGCATGACAATGATGTCGAAGATACTTATAGAGGCAGCATGGAAAAGGCTGTTCAATCTGATCGTGGGACCGGAGAGCGGGTCAACGCCTTGGCCGCCCTGTTGGTCGGCGCGACGCTGATCGGCGCCTCGCCCATATTCGTGCGCTTGAGCGAGTTGGGACCCAGCGCCACGGCTTTTCAACGCTTGTTCCTCGCCCTGCCCTTTTTCTGGCTGTGGCTGGCCTTTGAGAACCGCAACACCGCCAGCCGCGATGTCCCGCCTCCCGGCATGGGCTTTCCGCGCCGTAATGGTTGGATTATGTTCGCCGCCGGAATTTCATTCGCCGCCGATATGGCGATTTGGCACTGGTCGGTCACTCTCACTTCGGTTGCCAACGCCACCCTGCTTGCGAACCTTGCACCGGTATTCGTGACCCTTGGGGCCTGGATGATTTTTGGCAAACGCATCAGCCGCAAATTCATCGCCGCGCTCGTTCTGGGAATTTTGGGCGCCGCCATGATTACCGGCGCCAGTCTGCAGTCGGGTGGAAGCCGAATGCTCGGCGATGTTCTGGGCGTTGCCACCGCCGTTTGCTACGGCGTCTATTTGCTTTGTATCAAGGAACTACGGCGGTACCACTCCACCGCAGTCATTCTGTTCTGGTCGGGCGCCATATGCGCTGGTGCGCTGCTGATTATTTCCTTGGCCTCGGGCGAGAGCATCATCGCCGAAAGTCTGTACGGCTGGGCGATCCTGTTCGGGCTGGCGTGGACCGCCCAATGTGGCGGCGTAAGCCTTATTTCCTACGCCATCGCCCATTTGCCCGCGAGTTTTTCCTCCGTCGCCCTGTTATGGCAGCCCGTGGTTGCCGCCTTTCTCGGCTGGTTGATTCTGTCGGAAACGCTTACGCTGCTTCAGGCTTCGGGCGGGGCCGTCGTTCTGGTAGGCATATTTCTCGCCAGTACAGCGTCGGCCGGAACAAGAACATGACCCGGTCGATGATCGGGCACGCAACCCTTTTGGATCGCCGGGGAAAGGCCTAGACTAGGACCGAGGCATCGTCACATGTACTTTCGCTACAAGGAAAACAAGCAACGTGCGCCGCAATAGAAAAATAAAGATCATCGCGACCCTCGGGCCCGCCAGCGACAACGCTCGAGTCATCCGCGAATTATGCAAAGCCGGTGTTGATGTTTTCCGGCTGAACATGAGTCACGGCAATCACGCCCAGGTCAAAGCGGAACACGCAACCATCCGCCGCCTTGAACAGGAACTGAACAGGCCCATCGGCATCATGGCGGACCTTCAAGGGCCAAAATTGCGGGTTGGCCGTTTCCGGAGCGGACAGGCCAACCTGAAACAAGGCGCGCGCTTTCGCCTGGATTTATCGCAAGATCTGGGTACGGCAAAGCGCGCCTCGCTGCCCCACCCCGAGATATTTGCAGCGCTCAAGAAGGGCGCACGGCTGTTGCTCGACGACGGCAGAATATGTTTGCGTGTTGAAAAGTCCGGGAAGACTTTTGCAGACACGGTTGTCGAGGTAGGAGGAAAACTTTCCAACAACAAGGGTGTCAATATTCCGAACGTCGTCTTGCCGCTGCCGTCGCTGACGGAGAAGGACAAGACCGACCTGGAGTTTGCGCTTGATCTGGGCATGGACTGGATCGGCCTTTCCTTTATTCAGCGCCCCAACGACTTGCGCGCGGCCCGCAAGGCGGTCGCCGGTCGCGCCGCCATCATTGCCAAACTGGAGAAACCTTCGGCCATACACCAGCTTGCCAATATCATCGAACTGGCGGACGCGGTCATGGTCGCGCGCGGTGACCTTGGCGTCGAACTGCCGCTTGAGGAGGTCCCCGCGATTCAAAAAAGGATTGTCGTCGCGGCGCGGCGTGCAGGCAAACCAGTTATCATTGCCACGCAAATGTTGGAGTCCATGATTCACGCCCCGGTGCCGACCCGGGCCGAGGTTTCCGATGTGGCAACCGCTGTTTTCGACGGTGCCGACGCGGTCATGCTGTCGGCGGAATCTGCCGCTGGCGAATACCCGGTCGAAGCCGTGGAGACCATGAATCGAATTGCCGAGCAGATCGAAAAAGATGTGCTCTACCGGCCGGGCATCGAGGCTCAGCAGGTAGAGCCAGACCCGACTTCCGCCGACGCCCTTTGCGCCGCGGCACGGCAAGTGGCCTCGACCCTGAATGCCTCGGCAATCGTCAATTTTACGTCCTCGGGCTCGACGGCGCTTCGCAGCGCCAGGCAGAGGCCCGAGACTCAGGTTATGGCCCTGACCCCGGAAATGGCGACTGCGCGGCGCCTTGCCCTCGCCTGGGGCCTTTATTGCGTGCATACAGAGGACGTGATCGGCTTTACCGACATGGTCAGCAAGGCTTGTGCTATCGCCCGTGAAGAAGGCTTCGCAAAAGTCGGTGGCAAGATTGTCGTCACCGCGGGAGTACCATTTGGCACTCCAGGCAAAACCAATATCCTGCGGGTCGCCCAGGTCGGGCGCGGTTAGGATATTCTCTTTTGGAGTTTGGGAATCAGGGGCGGCGCCACCGCGCCCGCCGGCTCAGCCCTGGCGGGCCTTAAAGCGCGGGTTGGTCTTGCTGATAACGTAGACACGGCCCTTGCGCCGCACCACACGGCAATCCCTGTGGCGCTTCTTCAGCGATTTCAACGAGTTCCGGACCTTCATTTCGACCACTCCTAAGCAAGCGCGGCAACTTAGGCGGCACCGGAGCCCCTGTCAATGGGGTTTGGAAGGGGAGCGGGAGACAATTGAAAACCTAATTGATCACTCAACGCCCAACTTGCGGAAGCAGTGCTGAGCCTGAAGAACCTGTCGATAACAATCAAAAAGCGCATGGTGCCGCGGATATGTGTTCTCGGGGATGACCAGCCGATCCGCCTCGGGCAGCAGCCCAACCAGGGTACGAAAGCAGCGCACGCCACGGAAATGCCAGGGAGACTCGGTGCCCACGGCGCGGCAGGCGGCTTCCCAAATGGGTTGATCGAAGGCGGCGCCATTGGCCCAAATCAATTCATCGGGTTCAACGTACCATTCGGCAAAACGCTTTACGACGTCCGCCAACGGCGCGCCGGCTACGTTAAAGACAGCCTCGCGTACGTCCGCGGCCTGCTGGCCCCACCAAACTTCAACCTTGGGGTCCGACTGAAGACCAACTTCTTCGCAGCTCTTGCGGTCGATGACTTCGTAAAATCCGCCCTCGACAACGGGCTCGCCATTCTTGCGGTCGATGGCCGGCGGATCTCCCAACGGATCGAAGCGGACCGCGCCAATGGAAATGACCACGCACCCGGGCACCAGACCCAAGGTCTCCAGATCGATCATGACAGCCATGCCAGCGCCCTTCCGACCCTGCTAAAAATCAGCCCAGAAAACGTGTGTAAAGGAAATTAGCCACCAAAGCCAGCCGCGCCCAGTCAGGCACGCGTCAGCGCCGCGCGGTGCATGTCCGAGACTTCGCCAAGGCTGGTGACCCGGCAATCGGGCCGCGCTGAAGGCGTGGCGCCCCCCGGCCTGCCGTCGCGGCGGTCAACCCAGATGGTCGCCAGCCCCAAGCCCTTGGCCGGGAGAATATCGTGAAACAGGCTTTGGGCCACGTGCAGCACGTCCGACCTGGCCACGCCCATGGCCTCAAGCCGGGCAAGGGCGAATTCAAAGTTCTTCTCACTCGGTTTATAGGCGCCCACGTCCTGGGCGGTAATGACCGCGTCAAAGTCAACGCCGAGTTTCTTATTGCTTAGGGCGAAGGAAGCGCGATCCACGTTCGAAATTATGACCAGTTTGAAGTGGGTCTTGAGATAGACAAGCGCCGCCGCCGTATCATCGAACACCGGCCAATCGCCCACCGACCCGGCAAAGGCGGCGGCCTCATCAGGAACCACCGGCATGCCGTATTGCCCCGCGAGGTCACTGTAGACCGCGGCCAGGATATCCGGATAGAGGTCACCGGGCCTGTCGATTTCGGCCTCATGCTCCAGGGCGGCAAAATCCGCCAATACGTCCTCACGCGACCGGTCCAGGCCGTGGGAGGCCAAAATAGGCGAGATCGACTCCCAAATCCCGCGCTCCCAATCAATCAGGGTGCCGTAGCAATCGAAGGTAAGGGCGTTGAATTCATTGACTTTCCGCATCAGCCTCTGCTCACCCCTCACATCTCCTTGTGTCTATTTGGCTCTGCATGGTCTGTAAACGCCCGAACTTTGTCATTCCTTAACGATTGCCTGGCACCTTGGGTGAACTTTCCGGAGACAGAGGGATTCGTTGGGGAAGCAGGTATGTACAATGTCTTTCATATTCGGCCGCATTAGTAGCCCGGCTGCCATGGAAAATGCCGCTGCGAGCCTTCAGGACACCGTCCTCAACCGCTGGAATTCTCAATATCCGCCACAATTGGGAGATTCAGGCATACTTTTCAATGTTTTGCGCTATATTCAGGTGACAGCTATCACAATGTGACTCGGTTTTACCCTTTGCCGCCCTTGGAATGTGACCGCCCGCACATACTGGAGCCTCAAGGAACGGCAAAGTCCCCTCGGTTATCGGAGTTGAGAACTTATTGAGGGGAAATAAGAATGAATCCGAATGGAGAGGACAAGACTGTCCTAATCGTCGAAGACGACAAGTTGAACTGCAAGCTGTTCCGAGACCTTCTCACCGCCCGGGGCTATCGTACGGTCGAAACGGAGGATGGTGGCGAGGTAATCGAAATGGTGCGCAAACACCGGCCCGATCTCATTGTCATGGATGTGCAGCTTCCCCGTGTTTCGGGGATTGATCTTACGAGATCGCTTAAAGCTGACCGCAATTTCAGCCCCATTCCCGTGGTTGCCGTGACCGCATTCATGCGGCAATTGGGCGAGCGGCGGCTCAAGGACTCAGGCT
>CAYOOG010000022.1:0-24342 GCA_964405515.1 uncultured Alphaproteobacteria bacterium
AGCATTGGCTGGAGGCTTCGCTCAAGGCCATCGAGGCGCGGCACGGCGACGTGGCCACCTACCTGCGCCGGGAACTGGGCGTGACGCCGGAAATGCGGGTGGCGATCCGCGCCAAGCTTCTCGATTCTAATCGCTGACAGCAACCAATCATTCCGGAGATTTGTTAATGATATCAATGGCTTACCTACGTTTCGCCGCGAGCATCTCTCTAACCCATTGAAAACATTAGAGTTCCGCCGAAAAACACGCAAATTACGAAACGAACCCAAATTTGCCGCAAAGCCACGGTGGACAAGGGTTTAAGGCATGTTTTTTGCCCCGTTTTTTCCCGGGTCCACGCCCGCCTACTCCAACCCATCCGCCCCGGTTGGGGTCCAGCGCAGTACCGGCCGGCGCGCGGCCAGGGTTTCATCCAGGCGGCGGCGCGGCGCCAGCAGCGGCGCCTCGGCAAAGCGCGCGGTTTTGCCCGACCTGGCGTCCCCGGCCAGGGCGCGAAGCGTATCGATAAACTTATCCAGGCTTTCCAGGCTTTCGCTTTCCGTCGGCTCGATCAGCAGCGCCCCGTGGACGATCAGCGGGAAGTACATGGTCATGGGGTGGTAGCCCTCGTCGATCATGGCCTTGGCGAAATCGAGGGTGGAAACGCCGGTGCCCTCCAGGAACCGGTCGTCGAACAGCGCCTCGTGCATGCACGGCCCCTCGAACGAGGCCGACATCACGTCCTTGAGCCGCGCCAGCACGTAGTTGGCGGAAAGCACGGCGTCCCCGGCCACCTGGGCCAGGCCGCCGGCGCCGTGGCTCATCATGTAGGCAAGCGCGCGCACGAACATGCCCATCTGGCCGTGAAAAGCGGTCATGCGGCCAAGGGCGTTCTCGCCCTCGCCCGCCGCTTCCTCCAGAAGCGCAAACCCGTCGCCGCCGCTCACCACCCAGGGCAGCGGCGCGAAGGGCGCCAGCTCGGCGCTCAGGGCCACCGGGCCGCTACCCGGGCCGCCGCCGCCGTGGGGCGTTGAAAAGGTCTTGTGCAAATTCAGGTGCATGGCGTCCACGCCCAGGTCGCCGGGCCGCACCCGCCCGACAATGGCGTTGAAGTTGGCGCCGTCGCAGTAGAAAAAGGCCCCGGCCTCGTGGGTCGCCTTGGCGATCTCCAGCACTTCGTCCTCAAAGAGACCACAGGTGTTGGGGTTGGTGACCATGACGGCGGCCACCTGGGGCCCAAGCATTTCCTTGAGCGCGGCCAAATCGACCCGGCCCCGGTTATTGGCTGGAATCGATGAGACGGCGTAGCCCGACAGCGCCGCCGTCGCCGGGTTGGTACCGTGGGCCGATTCCGGCACCAGCACCACCTGACGGGCGTCGCCGCGCGCCGCCAGGGCCGAGCGTATGGCCATGAGGCCGCAAAGTTCGCCGTGGGCTCCGGCCTTAGGCGACAGCGCCAGCCCCGGCATGCCGGTCAACGTGGTGATCCAGTGGGTCAGTTCGGCCATGAGTTCCAGGGCGCCCTGCACGGCACTTTGTGGCGCCAGGGGATGCAGGCCGCTGAAACCGGGCAACCGCGCCAGCGCCTCGTTAAGGCGCGGGTTGTGCTTCATGGTGCAGGAGCCCAACGGATAGAGCCCCATGTCGATGGCATAGTTGCGCCGCGACAGCCGCGTAAAGTGGCGAACCACCTGGGGCTCGGATAATCCCGGCAGGCCGATGGCACCCTCCCGCGCCAGACCGCCCAGGCGTTGCGTAACCGGGGCCGGCTCGGGCAAATCGACGCCACGGCGCCCTTCCCGCCCGATCTCGAAGCTCAAGGGCTCTTCGTGGTCGAGGCCCCGGTGGCCGCTGTGGGTGGTGATGCCGCTGCTCATGACAGAACCTTTTCCAGCGCCGCCACGAGGCGGTCCATTTCGTCCTCGGTATTGAGTTCCGTCGCCGCCAGCAGAAGCAGGTTTTCCAGTGGCGCCTCGCCGGGATAAAGCCGCGAGACCGGCACCCCGGCCAAAATCCCCCGGCCCGCAAGTTCGTCCACAACCGCCGACGCCGGTTTTGACAACGCCACGGTGAATTCGTTGAAGAATGTCTGGTTCAGCACCTCGACGTAGGCCAGGCCGCTCAACTTGTCGGCCAGGGTCACCGCGGCGGTGTGATTGAGCGCGGCCAAGCGGCTGAAGCCGTCCTCGCCCAGCAAGGTCATGTGAATGGTGAAGCCGAGGGAGCAAAGCCCCGAATTCGTGCAGATGTTGCTGGTGGCCTTTTCGCGGCGGATGTGCTGCTCACGCGTCGACAGGGTCAAGACGTAGCCACGGCGTCCGTCCGCGTCCACGGTTTCGCCGCAGAGCCGCCCGGGCATCTGCCGCATGTAACGCTGCCGCGTCGCGAACAGGCCCAGGTTCGGCCCGCCGAAATTAAGACCGTTGCCGAGGGATTGGCCTTCACCGACGACAATATCCGCGCCCATCTCGCCCGGCGGCTTTATGGCGCCAAGGGAGACCACTTCGGCCACCGCCACCACCAGAAGCGCCCCTGCGCCGTGCGCGGCCTCGGCAAGCGCGCCGAAGTCAGCAAGGTTGCCGAAGACATCCGGGTTCTGCACCACAACACAAGCGGTCTTGTCGTCGATCAAACCGGCGAGCTCGCCCAGATCCTCGCCCCGTGGCGTGACCGGGCCGGACACCACCTCGCCCTCGAGGAACTTCAGCATGGTCCGCGTCGTGGCGGCGTAGTGCGGGTGCAGATTTCCGGACAGAATGACACGGCCACGGCGGGTCACGCGCCGCGCCATAAGAGCCGCCTCGGCACAGGCAGTGGCGCCGTCGTACATGGAGGCGTTGGCCACGGCCATGCCGGTCAACAATGCCACCTGGGTCTGGAACTCGAACAGCACCTGCAGCGTGCCTTGGCTGATCTCCGGCTGATAGGGGGTGTACGCGGTCAGGAACTCTCCGCGCTGCACCAGATGATCAACGGCGGCGGGCACGAAATGATGGTAGGCGCCGGCGCCGAGGAAACAGGGCGCCTCGCCGGCCGCCAGATTCTTCGCCGCCATGGCTTCGAGCGCCCGGCGAACCTCGAGTTCGCCCTGGGCCAAGGGCAGATCCACGAGCCCCTCAAGCCGCGCCGCCGCCGGCACGTCGGCGTAGAGGTCTTCGATGGAATCCGCGCCTATGGCCTCGAGCATCCGGCGCCGGTCATCGCTGGTGATGGGCAGATAGCGCATTAGAATGTCATTCGCTGATGAACTTCTGGTATTCGGCTTCGCTCATCAGCCCGTCCAGTTGCGTGGGGTCGCTGGCCATGATCTTGACGAACCAGCCGGCGCCCAGGGCGTCACTGTTGACCAGGGAAGAATCGTCCGCAAGCGACCCGTTTACATCGACAATCTCGCCATCCAAGGGGGCGTAGATCTCGCTCGCCGCCTTCACGGATTCAACCACGCAGGCCTCGTCGCCGCGGGATACTGCCTTGCCGACCTCGGGCAGCTCGACAAAAACAATATCCCCCAACTGCCCCTGGGCAAAGTCGGAGATGCCCACGGTGGCGATGTCACCGGCCAGGGTGATCCACTCGTGGTCCTTGGTGTAACGAATGTCGGTCATAACGAACTCTCCCTACTGTAATCGATACTGATAATTCACTTGTCCTTGACGCACTTGTGCGCCACGAACGGCATCTTGGCGATTTCCGCCGGGCGGGCCCTGCCGCGCACCATGAGGTCGACCCTGGTGCCGAGGCCGGAGGAATCACGGTCCACGTAGCCCATGGCCACCGGCGCGCCCACGGTGGGACCAAACCCGCCGCTGGTGACCTGGCCGATCGCCGTGCCGTCAACCGTCATGACTTCGGCGCCTTCGCGTGCCGGCGCCGGCCCCTCGACCAGGAAACCGACGCGCTTCTTCGCCGTGCCCCCGGCCAGTTGGCCGAGGATGATGTCGGCGCCCGGGAATCCGCCCTCGGCGCGGCGGCGCTTGGCGATCGTCCAGGCCAGGGTCGCCTCGACCGGCGTGGTGGTACCGTCGATATCGTGGCCGTAGAGGCAGAGCCCGGCCTCCAGCCGCAGGCTGTCGCGCGCACCCAGGCCGATGGGCTCGACCTCCCGCTCCGACAGCAGGAGGCGCGCGCAGGCCTCGGCCTCATCCACGCCCACGGAAATCTCAAAACCGTCTTCGCCGGTGTAACCGGAACGGCTGACCAGGCAATCCGTGCCGCCAATCTCACATTCTGCCGCCGTCATGAAGACCAGATCGTCCACCGCCGCGCCATGCCGGACAAGCACGTCCGCCGCTCCCGGACCTTGGAGCGCCAGCAAGGCCCGGTCCTCAAGCACTTCAAGGGCGCAATCGTCGGGCAGACCGGAGCGCAAATGGGCGACGTCTGCGACCTTGCAGGCGGCGTTGACCACCAGGCGAAATTCGCCGCCCAGGTTCGTCACCATAAGGTCGTCGATGATGCCGCCGACCTCGTTGGTCAATAGGGCATAACGCATTTGGCCCGGCTGCAAACCAGCAATGTCGCCGGGGACCAGGGCCTCCAGCGCCTTGGCGGCGTTGGCGCCGGTGATCCTGACCTGGCCCATGTGGGAGACGTCGAACAGCCCGGCGGCGGCCCGGGTATGAGCGTGCTCGGCCAATATGCCGGCCGGGTACTGCACCGGCATGTCATAGCCGGCGAAGGCCACCAGACGGGCGCCGAGTTCCACGTGTAGGGCATGGAGCGGCGTTTTCAGAAGCTGATTATCGTTGGTCATTGGCAGCAGACGTTAAGAATCCAGGCACCTCGACTATGCCGCGATAGCGCCCGAAAAGGCGTGGCCCGCGGCCGTTGGTGCCCCCTCTGTCTGCGAGAGCATTGTCCGGTTGATAGAAGTTATTTGACCGGAGTTAATTTGTGCCGTGGCAAGGCGCGTCTCGTCTGGCGATGTGGTACATCGGCTAAGAGACGCAACACTGCCACGGCACAAAGAAACCCGGCCTTCGGTGGGGCAACTCGGCCTCTCGGGTTCGTTGTGACGCTCGCCCGATAGTACCATATCGCGCTTCACGCCACGCCTTCCCAAAAAACCGATTTGCGCCCATCAAACTAACTCCTATCAACCAGACAATGCTCTTTACCTGAGAGATTAGCCGGCCGGGGTAGCGAAAATCGCCTCTGCCTCGACCAGTTGCCCCTTCGGTGAAACCATCCATGCCCGCGTGAAATACGAAAATGAAGGGCCTACTTTCCAGAGTGCCACCCCCCCGTGGTCCGTTTGCCTGAGAGTTTCCGGGGCGGTTGCTCCTTCGGCGCCGGCCAACCCACTTCCTGGATTCGAGCTGGTCGAACTCTCCCACGGGGATCGTCAGTATGGCGGGCTGCATGCTAGAGCATTTCAAGGCGAATAGGAAACTCAAACCCTGCTGTGGGCCCCATCGCAAAGCGGTAGGTTCTCCGAGCGCTTGCAGCCGCAGAAATAGACGGTCTTGCTTTCCTCGGCCTTGAATTCCATGGGCACGAAATCCGAACCCTTGTGGGCGCCGTCGCAAAAGGGTTTGTTGGCGCTCTTGTCGCAGGTGCACCACCAATAGGACTTGCCTTCCTCCACGTCCAAGGGACAAGGGCTGTTTTTGGGGTCGACGGGCTCGGACATCGGGGTCTCCTCACTCTACTCGGTCAAATTCGGCGAAATCCTAGAGTGTTTTCATCCCAAATAGAACCATTTCCAACGGTTCTCGGTGAATCCCCGGTCGTGTATAGTCTCCGGCAACCCCAGGCCTTCCCAACCCCGCCATAAGGCGAACGGATTCTCCATGGCTGTCTATACCCAAGTACCGGACGAAGAACTGGCGGCCTTTCTGGAGCAGTACGATATCGGGCACCTGACGGCCTGCAAGGGCATTGCAGAGGGTGTGGAAAATTCCAACTTCCTGCTGCAGACCGAGCAGGCCAATTACATCCTGACGCTCTATGAAAAGCGTGTCGTGCCCGCCGATTTGCCGTTCTTCCTGGGGCTGAAGGACCACTTGGCGGAGAAAGGCATCCCCTGCCCCACGCCCATCCATGGAAAAGACGGCGAGGCGCTGCGCGAACTGGCCGGGCGGCCGGCGGCAATCATCAGTTTCCTCAAGGGTGTTTGCCGCAACCGCCCGAGCCCCGCCGATTGCGCCGAGCTTGGCAAAGCCATGGCGGAGATGCACCTGGCGGGGGCCGACTTCGGCATGAGCCGCCCCAACGCCCTTGGCCCGGAGGGTTGGCGGCAATTACTGGACGCCACGAGGGCGAGCGCGGACGATGTGATCGAAGGTCTCGGCCAGATACTCCAGGATGAGTTCGAATTTTTGTCTGAGAACTGGCCCCATGGGCTGGCCCAAGGCGTCATTCACGCCGATCTTTTTCCAGACAACGTGTTCTTCCTGGAGGACAGGCTTTCGGGCCTCATTGACTTTTATTTTGCCTGTAACGACTTCCTCGCCTACGACCTTGGCATATGCCTGAACGCTTGGTGCTTTGAGACCGACGGCGCCTTTAACGTCACCAAGGCACGGCAAATGCTCGGCGCCTACGCCAAGGTGCGGAATCTGGAGGCCGAGGAAATCGCCGCCCTGCCCCTGCTGGCGCGGGGCGCGGCTCTGCGGTTCCTGCTCACGCGCCTCTACGACTGGCTCAATCAGGTGCCGGGGGCATTGGTCAAGCCGAAGGATCCGGCGGAGTATCTGACACGCCTGAAGTTCCACCAGCTCGTCGACGGGCCCGGCGCCTACGGATTGGACTAATGCCGGAAAAAGTCGCGATTTATACGGACGGCGCCTGCTCCGGCAATCCGGGCCCCGGCGGCTGGGGCGTGCTCTTGATTTTCAACGGCACGGAGAAGGAATTGTCCGGCGGCGAGGCCGAGACCACGAACAACCGCATGGAGCTGACCGCAGCCATAGAGGCCTTGAAGGCGCTCAAACGTCCTTGCGACGTGGAACTTTACACCGACAGTAAGTACGTCCGCGACGGCATCACCAGTTGGATCATCAACTGGAAGAAGAAGGGCTGGAAGAACGCCGCCAAGAAGCCGGTGGCCAACGCCGACCTGTGGCGCGTGCTGGATGCCAAAACCGAGCGCCACGAGATCGAATGGCACTGGGTACGCGGCCATTCAGGGCACCCGGAAAATGAGCGCGCCGACGCCCTGGCCAACCAGGGCATGGGGCCGTTCCTAAACAGGGCGCCTCTATAACGCAAGTTTTCAGGCGGTTTTTTCGACCTTGAGGATGGTGCCGTCCACGCCGACGACCTTGATCCTGGTGCCCGCCGGCATGTCGTCGCCCTCCACTTTCCAGGTGGAATCGTCCACGCGGACCTTGCCGACGCCATTGACAATGTCTTCGTCCAGGGTCAGCAGCCGGTCGACATACTGCTCACCTCTGCGATTGAGCGTTGGCTGGTCGGTGGCTATGGGCCTGCGCTTGATGTAGGCCCGCCCGCCGCCGAGGCTGATAACCGAGAACACGGCAAAAAGAAGGATTTGGTACTCCCAGGACAGGTCCGGAACCGTTAGAACCACGAAACCGATGGCTATGGCAGCAACGCCGAACCACATCAGGAAAGCGCCCGAGACCAGTATCTCCAGGACAAAAAAACCGGCGCCCAGAACCCACCAGGCCCAATGATTCAATTGCTCGGCCAGAAAGGCGCTCACGGCGTGCTCTCTGGGACCGATCCGCCGCCGGCCCCTTCATCTTTGTCGCCGAAGGCGCTGCGGGCGATCTCCGCCACGCCGCCGATGGCGCCAATGACGCTGGCCGCTTCGAGCGGCAGGAAAAGCACCTTCTGATTGCGCGACGTTGCGATACCCTTCAAAGCCTCGATGTACTGCTGGGCGACGAAGTAATTGACCGCCTGAATATTCCCCGACGCAATGGCGTCCGACTGCATGGTCGTGGCCTTGGCTTCCGCCTCGGCCTCGCGCTCACGTGCCTCGGCATCCCGGAAGGCGGCCTCGCGGCGGCCTTCGGCCTCCAGGATGATCGCCTGTTTCTCGCCCTCGGCCTTGAGGATTTCCGCCTGGCGAAAACCTTCCGCATCGAGAATATTGGCGCGCTTGTCACGCTCCGCCTTCATCTGCCGGGCCATGGCATCGACCAGGTCGCGCGGCGGCGCAATATCCTTGATCTCGATGCGTGTGACTTTGATGCCCCAGGGCGAGGTCGCCTCATCGACCACGTTCAGCAGCCGGGCGTTGATAACATCGCGTTGCGAGAGCAGTTCGTCCAAGTCCATGGATCCCATGACCGTACGCACGTTGGTCATGGTCAAATTCAGAATGGCCCGGGTAAGGTCGCGCACCTCATAGGCCGCCTTGGGCGAGTCCAGAACCTGGAAAAAGACCACTCCGTCCACCGTGACCATGGCGTTGTCCTTGGTAATCACTTCCTGGCTGGGCACGTCCAGGACCTGTTCCATCATATTCATCTTGGCGCCGATTTGATCGACGATCGGCACGATCACATGCAGACCAGGCGGCAGGGTTCTGGTGTAACGGCCAAAGCGTTCCACGGTATATTCCATGCCCTGATTCACGGTCTTTACACCCATGATCAGGATGATCACGGCCAACACCAGAACCGTGAGTACGAAGGTCGACAGTTCGAACAGCATCGCCTTTGCTCTCCTATGCAATGAGGGGGCGAAGACTAGCACAGGGGGGCAGCCGTCCCGAGTCAAGAAAAGAGGGGCCGGAAAGATCTGGCCCCCTCAATTCAACGAGTTGTTGTACAAATCCGGCCCTTAAAGATTTCCCAGCACGTTCTCGGCGCTGCTGACTTCGAAAGCGCCGCCTTCCTCGATGTAGAGCTGGCTGACCACGCCGTCGTCCACGACCATGGCAAAGCGCTGGCCGCGCGTGCCCATGCCGAAGCCCGAGGCGTCCAGCTCCAGCCCCAGGGATTTTGTGAAGTCGGCGTTGCCGTCGGCCAACATCATGACGGCATCACCGGCGTCTTGGCCGCGGCCCCAGGCGTCCATGACGAATACGTCGTTAACGGCCATGCAGGCGATGGTATCCACGCCCTTGGCCTTGATGGCCTCGGCGTTCTGTATAAAGCCCGGCAAGTGCTTGGCCGAGCATGTGGGGGTAAAGGCGCCGGGCACGGAAAACAGCACCACTTTTTTGCCGCCGAACAAATCGGCCGTGCTCACGGGCCCCGGGCCCTCCGGCCCCATCTGGGCCATGCCGCCCTCGGGTATTTTATCACCAACTTGAATTGTCATTTTTTTCTCTCCAATCTTGCGTTTCAACGGCAAAACATACAGCACCACCGGTCGCGTTCAACCGCGACAAAGCCCCTTTATTGGTGGGGTTTAGAGTCTTTCCGACTTTAGTCGATACCAAGAAATCCCAGAGCGTAAATCAACCAGCTGAAGGCCAAAGGTATTTGCGGCAGTTTGGCGTCGCCGTTGATCTCCTCCCAGGTGAACAGGCGCCGGGTCATGAGCCCCCGGCCCACCTTGTGGACCTCCAGTACGAGACGCGGCTCGGGCCCCCGGGTGTCAATGTCGAAGATGCTGAAATAGTTGCCCTTGGGGAAGCGTAGGAACATTTCGGGCACCGGCAACGAGGACCGCTGGCGCCCGCCGAACGAGCCCGAGGTGATCTCGATAAAGCGCCCCTCCATTTGAAAACCGGCCGTGAAATGGCGATCGCCTGACAGAAACACCACGCCTTCAATGCCTTGGCTTTCGATAAAATCGAACAGATCATCGCGCTCGCGCATGAAGCTCGCCCAGGAATCCTCGCGCCCATTGCTGTGCCAGGACGAGCCGTCGGCGATGAACTTCACCTTCGACGTCGACGCCTTCAGCGCTTTCTTGAGCCAGTCCAACTGCTCGGGGCCCAGCATGGTCTTTTGCCCACGATCCTCGGCATCGTTGGGCGAACGGTGATAGCGCGCGTCCAACATGAAGAAATCCACCTCTCCGTGGGAGAAGGTGAAATAGACGCCGGGGTCGGTGGCCTGCCCGAAGCTTGGATTGGGCCAGATCTGCCGAAAGGTCCGCAGGGCTATTTCCTTGCCCTGAGCGGTGCCGTCGCTGTTGTTGTGGGCGAAGTCATGGTCGTCCCAGATGGCCATTGTCGGCAGCCCGGCGGTCAGGTCGCGGTAGGCCGACACGCCGCGCTGCTCGTAGTATTTGGCTCGTTGAATCTCCGGCTTCGGCGAATTGGCGTAGGTGTTGTCGCCAAGCTGCAAGAGCATGTCCACGGGCGCCACCGAGGCCAGTTGCCGCCAGATAAGCTCCATGTCCGCCGGTGTGCCGATGCAGGAGCCGAAGGCAAAGCGAAGCCGGCCCGGTGTGCCCGCGGGCGGCGCCGTCTTGAACGAGGCAATCGGCGGCCCCCGGGAATCCCCATCCTCGAACTCGACCCGGTAATAGTAGGTTGTCGAGGGGGAAAGGCCCTCGATCACGGTAGTGGCCATGTAGTCCGCCGACGGCTCAAGGGAAGGCCCGGCCACCGCCAGCCCGTCCGACAAATCCGCCCGTTCGCCGACAACCACGTGCCAGCCGGCGGGGCCGTCGGCCTTGATCCAGATGCGGCTTGAGTGGGGGCCGGTATAGCCGACCATGGGACCGTAGAGCAGCTTCGGCTCCGCCGTCGCCGGCCCGGCCCAGGAGACCAGGGCGACCAGCAGGAATTCGAAAATCCGCCTCATGATCCGGGCCTGACCACGGGCGTCGCCCGAATATCGAAGCCGCGCCGCCCTTCAGCAAGGGTCAGGCGCAGGGGCGTCGCCCCCGTCGCGGCGGCGGCCCCCTCGCCCGTTACCTTCGCCACAAAGACCGCCCGGCGGCCGCCGTCGTGAAGCTGCATGCCGGGGCGGCCAAAGGCCAGCTCCGGCGGCCCCTCGATGAACAGATCCGGCGCCCCGAGAGGTTCTGTCGCCCGTACTTCCCACTTGAAGGTCGCCGCGCCCGGCGGACCGGATATGATCGGTTTGTCAAAGCTCAGGCCCGGCGCCTGTGAGACCGGCACCGGCACCCAGCCGAGATAACGCTCGATCAGCGGGGCGAACACGCTGGGCGCAGCGGGGCCCTCAGGAACGGTCAGGCGCAATTCGGCCTCCTGTGGCAGGCATATGTCCAGGCAGACGGCGAAATCCACCTTGAGCTTGAGATCGAGGGCGCGCCCCGGCACGGCAAGCCGCGCCACAAGGGGGAATACAACATCGTGCTTGTAGCCGATGCTGTTAACGCCGCCGGCGCTGAACCACTTGGGCAGCGGCCAGGACATATCCACACCGCCAAGATTATCGGAGCCCGCCCAGTCGAGCTCGGGCGGCAGGCCCGCCTCTCCCGGCTGACGCCAATAGGTCTTCCATCCCGGTTTCAGCCGCATATGCAGACCCAGGCTGAGAGCGCGGTCGTCACCAACGCCGTTCTTGGCGGCGATCAGGCGAATCTTCACATCGCCCCGATCGACCCAGCCGGAGGTCGGTTTTTCGCCGGCCAGCGCCACGCCGCCGGACGCCACGCCAAGAATTGCGGCGATGGCAAAGCAAAGCGTGGCAAGCCCCCTGGCCCGGTGAGTTTGGTGATTCGTCATGGCGCCGGACTTTAACTACTAATCTGGCGGAAAATAAGGCCCTTTTGCGTCCAAAGCCTGCTCCGAGAGCGTTAATTTTCCCAGGTCCCGCTTGTGATTGAGCCGCCGGGGCGTCATTCTAAGAGTTCGCGGAAAATTACGGCGTAGGAATGGACATACCGGAAGGCGAAGAGGGGTTCTTGCAGGGCAAGCTTTTGCTAGCCATGCCCGGCATGGGCGACCCCCGCTTCGATCGCAGCGTTGTCTACATGTGCACCCATTCGGACGAGGGCGCCATGGGGCTGGTGGTCAACAAGCTGGCCGACTACATCTCCTTTCCGGAGCTTCTTGAGCAATTGGATATCGACGTGCCGGGCGCGCCCGAGCAGACCATCGTTCACGCCGGAGGGCCGGTGGAAGCGGGCCGGGGTTTCGTGCTCCATTCCATCGACTTCCTGCAGGACACGACCCTTGAAGTGACCGATCATATCGGGCTCACCGCCACGGTTGATATCTTGAAGGCCATCGCCGCCGGCAGCGGGCCCGAGCACAGCCTGCTGGCCCTTGGCTACGCCGGTTGGATGCGCGGGCAGTTGGAGAATGAGATTCAGCAGAACGGCTGGCTACACGTTGACGCCGACGACGACATTCTTTTTCACGCCGACCTCGACCGCAAATGGCCGCTCTCCATGGCCAAGCTCGGCATCGACGTCTCGCAGCTATCCTCGGACGCCGGCCACGCTTAGTTGCCCCGGTCGCTGTTCAGAATTCCGTAGCGTAGGTGATCGCGCCAGGCGCCGTTGATTTTCAGATACCCGCGCATCAGGCCTTCCTCGTGAAAGCCGTTCTTGACCAGCACGCCACGGCTGGATTCATTATCAGGGATGCACACCGCTTCAACGCGGTGCACGTCCAGCTCATCAAAGGCAAAATCGAGCGCCGCCTTGACCGCATCGGTCATGTAGCCCCGCCCGGCGTGAGGCGCGCCAGTCCAGTAGCCGAAAGTGCAGTAACGCGATGAGCGGTTGACCTGGCGGCGAACGTTCAGCCCGCCAAGCAGTTCACCGGTTTCGCGCTCGAACAGAAAGAAAGGATAGAGTTTGCCGCTCTTGATCTTCGCCCGATCATCGGCGATGCGGCGGCGGAAGGCGGCCTCTGAGAGCGCGTCCGCCGACCACGCCGGCTCCCACGGCGTTAGGTGATCGCGCGAGGCCTCGCGCAGGCGCGCCCACTCGGCCCAGTCCTCCAGGCGCCGGTAGCGCATGGTGACGAGCTCGCCCTCAAGCCGGTATTCGGGTTTCGATGAAAAAAGACCCCAAAACACCGCTAGAGTCCTTCCGGCCCTAATTGAATTTGGCGGCGACCCGGTCGTAGGCCTCAAACCCGGCCACGGGCCCCAAGGCGGCCAGGGTCAAGGGCCCGGCGGCGGTAATGTCCTTGAGCACCCGGCGCACGTCAGCCGCCGACACCGCGTCGACCTTGGCAATCAGTTCGTCGGGTTCGAAGGTGTGCCCGTAAACCAGTGTTTGCTTGGCCATCTGCTCTGCCCGCGCCGAGGGGCTCTCCAGGGACATCATCAGCCCGGCCTTTAGTTGCGCGCGCGCGCGCGCCACTTCGCTGTCGCTGGCGTCGTCGGCGAGTTTGAGAACTTCATCGGTGACGACCGAGACCAGTTCGCCGGTTTGCGCCTCGCCCGTGCCCGCGTAAACACCAAACAGGCCGTCGTCCTGATAGGACGTGCAAAAAGAGTAGACGGCGTACGCCAGGCCGCGCTTCTCGCGCACCTCCTGGAACAGCCGGGAGGCCATACCGCCGCCCAAGACCGTGGCCGCGACGTGGGTGGAGTAATAATCCTTGTGGCCGAGCGCCACGCCCCGGAAGGCAAGAGCCAGATGCGCTTGTTCCAATTCCTTTAGAAGGCGATGATCGCCGCCGCCGTAACTCGCCGTAGCGAAGTCCTTGGCGTCGGAGCCATCGATACCGCTCAAGAGGCTTTCGGCCATTTCCGTTAGTTTGTCGTGGTCGACCCGGCCCGCCGCCGCCAGCACCATGCGCGGTCCTCTGTAATGGTCGGCCATGTAACCGGCGATGGTCTCCCGCTGCATGCCGCTCACCAGCTCAGCCGAGCCCAGAATGGAACGGCCGAGCGGCTGTTTCGGATAGGCGGTTTCCTGCAGGTACTCGAAGATCATTTCCTCCGGCGAATCCTTGGTCTGGCCGATTTCCTGAATGACCACCGCCCGCTCGCGCTCCAGTTCCTCGGGCGCGAAGCTCGAGTGCTGCAATATGTCGGCAAGAATATCGAGCGCCAACCCGGCGTCGTCCTTTAGAACGTGGGCGAAATAGGCCGTGTGCTCGCGCGAGGTATAGGCGTTCAAATGGCCGCCGACGGCCTCGATCTCCTCGGCAATATCGAGGGCGGTGCGCCGATCCGTGCCCTTGAAGGCCATGTGCTCCAAAAGGTGCGAAACGCCGTTCAGTTCCGGCTGCTCATAGCGCGCGCCGACGTCGACCCAAATGCCGAGCGACGTCGTCTCCAAATAGGGCATGTCGTCGGTGACAATGCGCAAGCCGTTGGACAGGGTCGATTTTCTCGGCGCCATCGTTATCCCTTCTAGGTTCTCGCTAATTGTCCGATAAGGTCCATGACTTGTGCAAGATCGTTCTCAACACGGCTAACGTGTTCCTCGCGCCCTGTCAAACCCGCCAACTTGGCCGGCAGGGGCGGCGCCTCGCCCGTGGCCCGCTCCACGGCGGCGCCAAACTTGGCCGCATGGGCGGTCGCCAGCACAACCAGGGGTGCACCATTCCGTTTTGCCACTCGCCGCCCGGCGGCCAAGCCCACCGCCGTGTGCGGGTCGATGAAACGCCCAAAGTCCTTGTGGGCCCCGGCCATGGTGGCGAGGCATTCCTCTTCGTCGACGCGCTCGCCGGTGAACAGGGCCCGGGCCTCTGCAAGCGCCTCATCGCCCAGTTGGAATCCGCCGGTCTCGGCAAGTTCGGCCATCAGGCCTCGCACCGCCGCCCCGTTGCGCCCGCAGATATCGAACAGCAGGCGCTCGAAATTGCTCGCCACTTGAATGTCCATGGAGGGGCTCATGGTCGCCACAACCTCGCCGCGCCGGTAAGCCCCATCGGCGAGCACGCGGGCCAGGATGTCATTGCGGTTGGTGGCCACCACCAGTCGCCCGACATCGAGGCCCATTCGCGCCGCCACGTAGCCCGCGTAAACATCACCGAAATTGCCCGTGGGCACGGAGAATACTGCGCCTGCGGCCTTGTCGCCCAATTTCGCGCCGAGCGCTGCCCGAGCGTACACGTAGTAGACCGATTGGGCCATCACCCGCGCCCAATTGATGGAGTTGACGGCGGAAAGACGCACCCGGTCGCGGAATTCGTGATCGTTGAACATGGCCTTAACCAGGGCCTGGCAATCGTCGAAGGTGCCCTCCACCGCCAGATTGGTGACGTTGGCGGCGTCTACAGTTGTCATCTGGCGGCGCTGCATTTCGGTGACCCGGCCCTTGGGGTGGAGGACGGCAATGTGAACAGTCTCCAGTCCTCTGAAGGCCTCGATGGCCGATGATCCGGTATCGCCGGAGGTGGCCACGACCACCATGCGGCGCTCGCCCCGACGGCTAAGGGCGTAATCGAACAGCCGGCCCAAAAGCTGCAAGGCGAAATCCTTGAAGGCCAGGGTTGGCCCGTGGAAAAGCTCGAGCATCCATTCGCCCTCGCCCATTTCCACCAGCGGCGCCACGGCCGGGTCGTCAAAACCGCCGTAAACGTCGGCCGTCATGGCGGCCAGGACTTCCCCATCCACCGCATCACCGACAAAAGGCGAAGCCAGGTGCGCCGCCAATTCATGGTAGGCCAGCCCCTCGAACCCGGCGGCATTGGCGCTTGGCAGACCGGGCCAGACCTCGGGCACGTAGAGGCCGCCGTCCCGGGCCAAGCCGGTCAGCAGAACCTCCTCGAAATCGAGTTCCGGGGCCTCGCCCCTTGTACTTACGTAACGCACGTTCGCCTTCCTATTGGGGCAAATAGCGGCCCTCGAGATAACGCCGGTAAATGCCGGTATCGAAGGACTTGCCCGTGGCCTGGGACAATAACTCAATCAGCGTAAAGCGCGAGCCCAAGGTATGAATATTCTCGCGCAGCCAGGCGTAGAGCCGCTCAACCTTGCCCTCGCCCACATCGGCCATGACGCCCGGCACCTGTTCCTTGACCGCCTCGAAAAACTGCGCCGCGCAGAGAGCGCCCAGGGCGTAGTCCGGGAAATAGCCGAACAGGCCCGCCGACCAGTGGACGTCCTGCAGGCAACCGTCGGCATCGTCGCCGGGCGTGACGCCGATCAGCCTTTGCATTTCCTCGTTCCAGGCGTCGGGGATGTCAGCGACCTCCATGTCGCCGCCGATCAGGGCTTTTTCCAGGCCGTAGCGCAATATCAGATGCAGCGAATAACTCACTTCGTCGGCGTCGACGCGGATCAGCGAACGCTTGACCTGGCGCAGATGGCGGAGAACGTTGTCCAACTCCCAGGCGCTGCCGGACCCGCCGAAGGCCTGCTTCATTTGCGGCAATATGAAACCGATGAATTCGTCCGACCGCACCACCTGATTTTCGATCAGCAGCGATTGGCTTTCGTGCACCGCCGCGCCCTGGGCCAGACCCACGGGCTGGTCCCGCCAATCCGCCGGCAGGCCACGTTCATACTGGGCATGGCCGGTCTCGTGCAGAACCGCCATCAGGGAATGGGTGAATTCATCTTCGTTGTAACGCGTGGTAATGCGCACGTCGTCCGGCACGCCGCCGCAGAAGGGATGGACCGCCACGTCCAGGCGCCCGTGGTTGAAGTCAAAGCCAAGCATTTCGACGCAGGCAATACCCAATTTCCGCTGCGCCTCCACGTCGAAAGGCCCCTCGAGCGCCTCAAGCGCCGGGCCCGACGCCTGCGCTTCAATGACCTCGCTCAAGAGGTTGGGCAGGAAGGCCTCAAGCTCGCCGAACACCTGGTCGACGATCCCGGTATTAAGGCCGGGCTCCCACTCGTCGAGCAGCGCGTCGTAAGGGCCGCAACCGAGCGCCTCGCCCTTGGCCACGGCGGCCTGGCGGACAAGACCCAGAACCTCGGTCATTTTCGGCGCAAAGGCATTGAAGTCGTTATCGACCCGCGCCTTGCGCCAGATCATCTCGCAGTCGTTGACGGCGCGGCTTATGGCCGCCACCAGATCCTCTTCAAGCACGTTGGCCTCGCGCCAGCGCCGGCGCATTTCCCGCAGGTTAGCCTGCTGCCAATCGTCGTAGCCCCCGGCGTCGCCAGCCTCGGCCTCGTCCAAAAAGTCAGATAGCTCATCATCCACCAGCAGGCGGTGGCGCACCGTTGCCAGGGCCGCAAGCTGCTCGCCGCGGGCGGCGCTGCCGCCGTCCGGCATCATGGTGCCGCTGTCCCACTGCAGGACCGATGCCGCCCCGTCGAGCGCCGACAAGTGCCGGAAACGCTCTTCGAGCGCCTTGTATGCTTGCATTGTGCTCTTTCTCCGGTTCAGCCTTCTGGAGGCCGCTTTCGGTGGTAGAGGACATAGATGATGATCAGAGCCCCGGCAAGCACGAACCAGGTCAGTGCATAGCCCAGGTGATCGTTGGACAGGGAGAGCCGGGTCTGGCCGCCCAGGGGCCAGCCGCCCGGGTTCGGGCTGGCGTCGGCCTCGATGAACACCGGCGCCACGGGCGCAAGCTCCAAATGCCGGGCCATGGCCGCCAAGTCCCCGTAAAACCACACGTTTTTCAGACGGTCGTTATCCGGTACGAAACCGCCGCCTTCCCAGGGCAGCCGCGCGATGCCGGTGATTTCGAGCTCTCCCGGGGCCTGCCCGGCAAGGCGTGTCTCGGGGGTCTTCAACTCGGTCGGCACCCAGCCGCGGTTGACCAGCACGAAAGCGCCGTCCTCTCGCTCCAGGGGGGTGATGACGTGGTATCCGAGCCGCCCGACAGCCGTATGGGCAATCAGGTGAATCTCCTTGTCGTGATGCAGACGGCCCTTGGCGCGCACCCGCCGGTAGTCCAGGGCTTCGGCGTCAATTTTGCCGCCTGTTGCAGATGAGGGCAGCGCGATCGCCGGCGCGGCCCGGCGGGATTCCATGGTTTCTATCAGCGCCCGCTTCCACTCAAGGCGTTGAAGCTGCCAGAAGCCGAGCCACACCATCGCCACAACCAATGGCAAGGTGATCAGGGTTGGCCAGAGCGTCGGGCGAAAACTCATGGGTTGCTTCTATACCTGTAAGCCAAGGCGATAAATACACCCTTCGCCGGGCGCAGCAGGCCAAGGGCGCCGCCGAGAATTGCCGGCAGCCATATCACGGCGTGAACCCAATAGGGCGGCTGGTAGGTGACCTCAACGATCAGCGCCGCCATGACCACCGCGAAACCAATGAACGACATGACGAAAACCGCCGGGCCATCGCCGGTGTCGACGCCGCCATAGTCAAGGCCACAGACGCTGCAAGAGCTCATGACCTTGAGGTAGCCGTCAAACAAAGGCCCCTCGCCGCAACGGGGGCAGCGGCACCTCAGCCCGGTGCCGATGGCCGCGGACAATGACAATTTGTCGCCGGTCAATTGCTTCAATGAGGGTCGGAAAGACTCTAGCTGCCCCACCAGTAGATGCAGGTGAAGAGGAACAGCCAAACCACGTCAACGAAGTGCCAATACCACGCCGCGGCTTCCAGCCCGAAGTGATGGTCGGGCTTGAAGTGCCCCTTATAGGCGCGGACCAGGCAGACGGTCAGGAATATGGTGCCGATGATGACGTGCACCCCGTGAAATCCCGTGGCCATGTAGAATGTGGAACCGTAGATCCCACCGGCAAACGCGAAGGAGGCATGTATATATTCGTAAGCCTGGATGCTGGTGAATGTGGCGCCGAGCAGGACCGTAAGCCATAGGCCGGTTATCAATCCCTTGCGGTCGCCATTGATAACGGCGTGGTGTGCCCAGGTCACCGTGCAACTTGAAGTCAGCAGAATGAGCGTGTTGATGACCGGCAGGTGCCAGGGGTCGAAAGTTTCAATACCCACCGGTGGCCAGGTTCCGCCGATGAGTTCGGTGGGAAACAGCGAAGCATTAAAGTAAGCCCAAAACCAGGTCACGAAGAACATGACCTCGGACACGATGAACAGCGCCATGCCATAGCGCATACCGATCTGCACGACCGGTGTATGGCTGCCGTCAAACGTGGCTTCCTGTATCACGTCGCGCCACCAGACCATCATTGTGTAAGCCACGGCCAAAAACCCAAGGGGCAGAATCCACGGCGTATAGTCGTGCATGAACAGGATCAACCCGACGGCCAGTAGCAAGGTTGAAAATCCACCCATTATCGGCCAGCGGCTGGGTCCAACCATGTGGTAATCGTGACTTGCTGTTGAATCGGACATCTCGCCTATTCTCCTAACTACTTGCTATGCGGATTGGCCGCCGCCACTGCCTTGGAAAGCGACGCCGTCTTCCCGGCTTCAGCCGGTTTTTCAAAAAAAGTGTAGGACAAGGTAATAGTGTCCACCTCATCCAGATTTGTGTCGTTCACGATCTCCGGGTCGACGAAAAAACTGACGCCAAGCTGGGCGCTCTCCCCCGGTTCCAGAATCTGCTCGGTAAAGCAGAAACAATCGATTTTGCTAAAGTAGATGCCGGCCTTCAAAGGCGTGACGTTGTAAGTCGCCGTGCCGACGATGCGGCGGTCGGACTGGTTGGTCGCCCGGTAATGCCCGAGGCTTTCCTCGCCGACCTTGACGTCGATGTGTTCCTGCTCGGGCTTGAAACGCCATTGCAGCCCCCGCGCCACGTCGCCGCTGAAGCGCACGCGAACCACCCGGTCGAGAACCTGGACGGCGGATTTGTCGGCGACCTGTGTGGTGCCGCCGAAACCCGTTACCTGGCAAAACAACCGATAGAGCGGTACCGAGGCCGAGACCAGGCCACCCATGACGGCGATCACCGCCACCAGGGAAACTACGGTCAGGCGGATTTGCCGCGTCTTGTCGGGATTGCTCATTTGCCGTCCCTACCCCGTGCCCTGAAGCTTGACGATGGTGATAAAAAAGAACAGCACGGCGAGGCCCAGGAGCACGGCACCCACGGCGAAATTCCGCCCGCGCCGGCGTCGATGCAAATCACTGTATTTCATTTGATCCGGGGACATTCCAGATCATCCCACCGACAGCCCGGCAGCGCCGAGACCTGCCTCAAGAAGCAAGGCAGAGAACAACAAAAACAGATAAAGAATGGAAAAGCGGAACAGGCCGCGCGCCGCCGCGTCACCTTTGCCGTTTCTCACCGCCAAGGCCTTGACGATAAACAGCACGCCCAAGATCGTGGCAACGGCCCCATACACCGGGCCGGCCGCACCCAAGGGCACGAGCGCCAGCGGCAAAGGCGCCAGGACCAGGCTGTAAGCCAATATCTGGCGGCGCGTTATTTGCTCGCCCGCCACTACCGGCAGCATGGGAACGCCGGCATTTTCATAATCGTCCCGGCGACACAGCGAGAGCGCCCAAAAGTGCGGCGGGGTCCAGACAAAAATAATCGCGAACAGGCATAGGGACGCCAGGCTCACCTCTCCGCCGACAGCGGCCCAGCCAACCACCGGCGGCAGGGCGCCGGCAACGCCGCCGATCACAATGTTCTGGGGCGTCCGCCGCTTCAGCCACATGGTGTAAACGAAAAGGTAGAAGCAGACGGTCAGCGCCAGCAAAGCCGCCGCCGTAATGTTGACCACCAACCCCATAATCGCGACGGCGCCAACGGCCAAGGTCGCACCGAAGCCAAGCGCCTCGCCGCGGGCAATACGGCCCGCCGGAATTGGCCGCGCGCGGGTGCGCGCCATGCGGGCGTCGATGCCGGCGTCGTACCACATATTGAGTGCACCGGAGGCCCCAGCGGCCACGGCAATACAGAGCAGCGCGGTAAACCCGATCAGCGGGTGCAGCCCCCCGGGCGCCGCGACCATGCCGACGAGCGCTGTAAAGATCACCAGTGACATCACACGCGGCTTCATCAGCGCCCAATAGTCTCCGGCTTCGCCTTCGCCGGCCATGTCCCTCTCAGCGATGCTCAGTGTATCAGTCACCAGAACAATCTCTCTCTTGGGCCGGTCACTTGACCCGGGGTATTTCTTCGTGGGTGTGGAACGGCGGCGGCGACGGCACGGTCCACTCCAGGGTATCGGCCCCCTCACCCCACGGATTGTCACTGCACTTTTCGCCAGCCGTCAGTGTGCGGTAGGCAATGTAAGTGAAAAGCACGGCGCTGAAGACCGCAAGGTAGGAACCGTAGGAGGAAACCTCGTTCCAGCCGGCAAAGGCGTCCGGGTAATCCGGAATGCGCCGCGGCATGCCTGCCAATCCCGAGAAGTGCATGGGAAAGAAAGTCAGATTCACGCTGATAAAGCTGATCCAAAAGTGAATCTTGCCCAGTGTCTCCGGGTACTGGCGCCCGCACATCTTGCCGATCCAATAGTAGAAGGCGGCGTAAATCGAGAACAGCGCCCCCATGGACATGGTGTAATGAAAGTGCCCGACGACATACATAGTATCGTGAAGCGCAATGTTGACGCTGGCGTTGGACAATACGACGCCCGTCGTGCCGCCAAATGTAAAGAGAAAGATCATGCCGATGGCGAACAGCATGGGCGTCTTGAACTCGATCGATCCGCCCCACATGGTGGCCAACCAACTGAACACCTTGATACCCGTCGGCACGGCGACAATCATGGTCGCGGCGACGAAATAGGCCCGCGCGTTGACGTTGATTCCCGACGTATACATATGATGGGCCCAGACCAGGGTGCCGATGAATCCAATCGCCACCATGGCGTAGGCCATTCCCAGGTAGCCGAAAATCGGCTTCTTCGAAAAGGTTGCGACGATCTGGCTGATGACGCCAAAGCCAGGCAGGATCAGGATGTAGACCTCCGGATGACCGAAGAACCAGAACAGGTGCTGGAACAGGAGCGGATCACCGCCGCCCGCCGGATCGTAAAACGTGGTGCCAAAATTCCGGTCGGTGAGCAGCATGGTAATGGCGCCCGCCAGCACCGGCAGTGTGAGAACCAACAGGAACGCGGTGACCAATATCGACCAGCAATAGAGCGGCATCTTGTGCAGCGTCATGCCCGGCGCCCGCATGTTGAAGATTGTGGTTATAAAATTGATGGCGCCGAGGATCGATGAAACGCCCGCCAGATGGAGCGACAGGATCGCCATATCGACCGCCGGCCCGGAATGGCCGTAAGTGGATAACGGCGCATAGGCCGTCCAGCCGATGCCCGGTCCATCGCCGACGAACGCCGAGCACAAGAGCAGCAGTATGGCGGGCGGCAGCAGCCAAAAACTCAAATTGTTGAGCCTTGGGAAGGCCATGTCGGGGGCGCCAATCATCAATGGAACGAACCAATTGCCAAAACCGCCGATCAGCGCCGGCATGACGAAAAAGAACACCATGACCAAGCCGTGGGCGGAAATCGTGACGTTGAAGAACTGGTTGGTCAAAAACTCGTTTTCGGCGGAGAAAACATGCGCCCCGGGCGCCGCCAATTCGATGCGCACCAGCAGCGAAAATACCAAGCCAACGATACCGCCGATGAAGGCGGTAATCAGATACAAGGTACCGATGTCCTTGTGATTGGTGGAATACAGCCAGCGGCTCAAGCCCGTGGGCTGATGTGCAGTGTCGAGTGCCATCCTCTAGACCTTTCTACGCTGTAATTACTCGGCCGAAGCGCTGCTTGCGCTGGCGCTGGCGATTTTGATCGCCGGCTGATTTGACTTCTGATTTACCCGTGCAAATTTCTCTTGCGCCGCGGAAACCCATTCGGCGAACGCCGCCTTGGAGACGGCCTTGATCTGAATCGGCATAAAGGCGTGATCGACGCCGCACAATTCGGAGCATTGCCCATAGAACATGCCCTCGTGGGTAATCCGCACCCAGGTTTCGTTCATCCGGCCCGGCACGGCATCCATCTTGACGCCAAAGGCCGGTATGGCCCAGGAGTGGATCACGTCATCAGCCGTAACCAGCAAACGAATATTGGTGTCCACCGGCAGCACGACGCTTTCGTCCGTGGCCAGAAGGCGCGGCTGGCCTTGCTGGAGTTCGTCATCGGCAATCATGTAGGCGTCAAACTCAAGATCCCCACTGTCAGGATATTCATAGGTCCAATACCACTGATGGCCGATAATCTTGACCGTCATGTCGGCGTTTTGAACCTTATCCTCGAAGTAGAGCAACCTGAACGAGGGCACCACAATAACCATCAAGATGATGATCGGGACGATCGTCCAGGCCACCTCGAGCATGGTGTTATGCGCGGTTTTCGACGGGGTTGGGTTTGCCTTGGCGTTGAAGCGGACAAATATGATGAGCAGCAGAACCAGAACGAATACCGTGATACAGGTAATAATGACCAACAGCATGTTGTGAAAATCGTTCAGCCGCTCCATCACCGGTGAGGCGGCTTCCTGAAACCCGGTCTGCCATGGCAGCGGCTGTCCAGCCGCATGCGCCAGCCCCGCCGCCATGCAAACGGTGGCAGTCAAAGCGGCCAGCGCCGCCAGTCGTTTATTCATGTTGCAACCTCGTCTACCTGGCTCGAATCCGCACATGAATAACATTCTCAAAAGCGCAGAAATCAAGACTCCCCACCTAAAAATCAAGGCTGACTGAACCTACACCAGACTGCGTCCAGTTCACAAGTAAGGAAAGCCGCGAAAAGGTCAATATTTGCGACCTTTTAGCGGCGCCTAAAAAGGCTGGCACTGACGCTGCAACACCCCCTATAAAGTCTGATTCTGAAGCCCGGAAATAACCTCAAGACCGCACATTGATTAGGGAGAACAAGGCGCCATGACTGACCAGGGCATAACCCGCGACCTCTTTTTCGAGCGCACTGGAATCGACGAGACGAAGACGCAAGGAATCGTTGATGAAGTGCTGCACGGCGCGGACGACGGCGAAATGTTTTTTGAGTACTGCCAGTCCGAATCTTTCATATTTGACGACGGCCGTTTGCGCTCGGCCAACTTTGACACCTCACAAGGTTTCGGTCTGCGCTCCGTATGCGGTGAGACAACGGGCTACGCCCATTCCACCGAATTGTCCGAGGCCGCGATCCGGCGCGCCGCGGACACTGTAAAGACCGTGCAATCGGGCAAGGGTGGTACGATCGCCGAGGCCCCGAGGGGGACGAATAAACAGCTTTATACGGATGACAATCCCCTGAACGAAATCGGCTTCGAGGAAAAGGTCAAGCTGCTGGCCGACATTGACGCCTACGCCCGGGCAAAGGATGAGCGCGTCCGCCAGGTCAGCGCGTCTCTTAACGGCGAATGGCAGGCCGTGGAAATCCTCCGCGCCGATGGCGAGCGCATACGCGATATCCGCCCCCTGGTGCGCCTCAACGTCTCGATTGTCGCCGGCGAAGGAGACCGCCAGGAAACCGGCGGCGAAGGCGTCGGCGGCCGGGTCGGATACGCGGCGCACATCGACCCGGCCAATTGGCAGGGACAGGTGGATATGGCTCTGGCGCGGGCGCTGACCAATTTGCAGGCGGTTGCGGCGCCGGCGGGCGAGATGCAAGTTGTCCTGGGGCCGGGCTGGCCGGGAATTCTTTTGCACGAAGCCATCGGCCATGGCCTGGAAGGTGATTTCAACCGCAAGAAGACCTCCGCTTTTTCGGGTCTGGTGGGTGAGAGTGTTGCCTCCCCCGCCGTTACGGTGGTGGACGACGGCACCCTCAATGACCGGCGGGGCTCCCTTTC
>CAYOOG010000023.1:0-23748 GCA_964405515.1 uncultured Alphaproteobacteria bacterium
CGTGCGTGGGCTGATTGTCGGCGCGCTCAGGCATGCCCTGGCCGAGGCCGGGCATAGGGCTTCGACCACGGTTGCCGGTGCGGCCCTGGGCGCTGTGCACAGCGGCGGGGCTCCTTCCCACAGCCCGGGACGCTCCGGGGCCAGAGACCTCGCCTATAGGGCGCAGGCGCCCCTCGATTCAGGCGGCGGCGGCAGCGCCGGTTTTGCCGCGCCGGGCGCCCGTGTCGAGCCCGAGGCCATGGAGGTTGACGAAAGCGGGCAGGAGGAATTTCCCTTGGGGGCCGCCCGGGGCCAATTGCACGAGACCTACATCATCGCCCAGAGCGCCGACGGCATCGTCATCGTCGATCAGCACGCGGCCCACGAGCGCCTGGTCTACGAAGCGCTCAAGGCGCAACTGGATCGGGACGGCGTGGCGCGCCAGGGCTTGCTCCTGCCCGAGGTCGTTGAACTGGACGAGACCGCCGCCCGCCGTCTGGTGGACCGCGCGGCGGAACTGGCCGAGCTTGGCCTGGTGCTGGAATCCTTCGGTGAAGGCTCCGTCGTGGTGCGCGAGGTGCCGGCTTTGCTTGGTGTTGCCGACATCAAGGGTCTGGTGCGCGATCTGGCCGACGAATTGGCGGAAGTGGACGAGGCTTTGTCCCTGAAGGAGCGGCTGGCCGAAGTTTCCGCCACCATGGCCTGTCACGGCAGCGTGCGGGCCGGTCGGCGCTTGACGGGCGAGGAAATGAACGCCCTGTTGCGGGAGATGGAGGTTACGCCCCACGCCGGGCAATGCAACCACGGCCGCCCGACTTATGTTGAATTAAAGCTGGCGGACATCGAAAAGCTGTTTGGGCGGCGTTAATTTTTCCACACAAGAATAATTACCTTCGCGGCGCCGTAGGTGCGTTCCAGGTCGATGGTGAACCCCTGGGGAACCTCCAAGGCGCCCTTGCTTTCTATTTCCACGACCACCACGGCGCCGGGAGCGAACCAGCCCGTCGAAGATAGCGCCGCCAGCGCCGGCCCGCCCAAATCGCGGCCATAGGGTGGGTCGAGAAACACCAGATCGAAGGTATGGGGCGGTGTTCCCGGCTGTGCGGCCTCGCCGCGAATCAGCGCTATCTGTTGGCGTTCATCAAGTGTTTCGGCGTTGCGCTCGATGAGCTCCAGACTCTTGGCGTCCGTGTCCATGAAGGCGGCGATGGCCGCGCCCCGGGACAGGGCCTCAAGCCCCATGGCGCCGGTGCCGGCAAAGACGTCCAATACCCGCGCGCCCTCGATGGGGTTGGGGGTGCGCGCCGAGAGGATGTCGAAAATGGATTCCCGCACCCGGTCGGCCGTGGGCCGCAGGTTCCGGCCCTTGGGAGCCTCGAGCCGCCGTCCGCGGTGTTTACCGGCGACGATCCGCAACACTTTTCTTCTTTGGTCGGGGCTTGCGCCCGAGTTTGCGCTTGGTCGGCTTCTTGGGCTTTGCCCATGATTCTCTGCGGGCCTTCTCGCCCTCGCTGCTGCCCAGATGCTCGCGCATCGCGCCCGGCGATACCATCGCCACCTCACCGGGCTCAAGCTGGCCCAGCCGGAACGGGCCAAAAGACGTGCGGATGAGCCGGGAGACCGTCAGCCCGGCGTGCTCCATCAGGCGGCGCACTTCGCGGTTCTTGCCTTCCGCCAGCGAAACCGTAAGCCAGACATTGCTGGCGCCTTTCTTCTCGAGCGCCACCTCGACGGGGCCGTAGCGTACGCCGTCGATAGTGACGCCCTTGGCATAGGCGGCGAGTTGGTCCATCCGCAGGTTGCCGCGCACGCGCACCCGGTAGCGCCGCCGCCAGCCGGTTGACGGCAGTTCCAGCCGCCGCGCCAGACCGCCGTCGTTGGTAAGCAACAGCAGGCCTTCGGAATTTATGTCCAGGCGGCCGACGGAAATGACCCGGGGCAGGGACTTTGGCAGCGCCTCGAACACCGTGGGCCGCCCCTTTTCGTCCCGGTTGCTGGTGACCAGGCCGCGCGGCTTGTGGTAGCGCCACAGCTTGGCCGGGGCCGGGGCCGCCACCGCTTTGCCGTCGAAGGTGATCTTGGCCTTCGCCCCGACCTTGAAGGCCGGGGTGTCGAGGGTTACGCCGTCGACGGTGACGCGGCCCTCGGCAATCGCCCGCTCGGCCTCGCGGCGCGAGCACAGGCCGGCCCGGGCCAAAACCTTGGCAATGCGCTCACCTTCTGTTGTGTCCTGGGGCATGGCGGCAATCTAGCATTTGACCACGCAGTTGCCAGACCGCAATGTGGGGTCATGGCAAATAAGCCCTCCGATAAACCCATGGCCCTGGCGCTGGATGAGGCTCGTGCCGCCGCCGCGCGCGGCGAGGTGCCCGTGGGCGCGGTGCTGGTTGACGGCGCCGGCGGCGAGATTCTCGGGTTGGCGGGCAACCGCACCCGCGAGCTCGGCGATCCCACGGCCCACGCGGAAATGCTGGTCATCCGCGAGGCCGCGGCGGCGCTCGGCAACGAGCGTCTGGGGGGCGCCGATCTGTACGTGACTTTGGAGCCCTGTCCCATGTGCGCCCAGGCCATTTCCTTCGCCCGCATCCGGCGGCTGTACTTCGGCGCCGGCGATCCCAAGGGCGGTGGTGTCGAGCACGGGCCGTGTATCTATGGGCAACCCACCTGCCACCACGCGCCGGAGGTTTACGGCGGCATAGAGGAAGTCGCGGCCGGGGAACTATTGCGCGACTTTTTCGCCGACCGGCGTTAGGTTCGGCGCGCCGAAACAGCGGTCAAAAGAAGGCAGCAAAATGAATTTCGACTATTCCGACAAGACCAAGGACCTGATCGCCAAGGTCACGGCGTTCATGGACGAGAACGTCTACCCCAACGAAAAAATCTACCGGCAACAACTGGATGACGGCGACGACCGCTGGCAAATTCCGCCGATAATTGAAGAAATCAAAGCCAAGGCGAAGGCGGCCGGACTATGGAACCTGTTCCTGCCCGAAAGCGAACACGGCGCCGGATTAAGCAATCTTGAATACGCCCCCTTGTGCGAGATCATGGGGCGCTCGCCCATCGGGTCCGAGCCATTCAACTGCTCGGCGCCGGATACCGGCAATATGGAAGTGCTGGACCGTTACGGTACGTCCGAGCAGCAGGAGAAGTGGCTCAAGCCCTTGCTCGCCGGGGAAATCCGCTCGGCTTTCCTGATGACCGAGCCGGATGTGGCTTCGTCCGACGCCACCAACATCGAGTGCAGCATCGCCCGAGACGGTGACGAGTATATTGTCAACGGTCGCAAGTGGTGGTCGTCCGGCGCCATGGACCCGCGCTGCAAGATCTACATCGTCATGGGCAAGACCGATGAAACGGCGCCGAAATTCTCACAGCAGTCGATGATCTTGGTCGAGCCCGGCGCTCCCGGCGTCACCATCGAGAAGTTCCTACCGGTCTTCGGCTTTGACGACGCGCCGCACGGCCACGCCCAGGTCTTGCTGAAAGACGTGCGCGTGCCGGCTGAAAATATCCTGTTGGGCGAGGGACGCGGTTTTGAAATCGCGCAAGGGCGCTTGGGGCCCGGGCGGATTCATCATTGCATGCGCAACATCGGCGCTTGCGAGCGGGCGCTCGAGATGATCTGCGCGCGGCTTGACCGGCGAACCGCCTTCGGCAAGCCGATTTCGGAGCAGGGCGTGTGGCACGAGCGCATCGCCAATGCGCGCATCGATATTGAAATGACGCGTCTGCTGACGCTCAAGGCCGCTCACATGATGGACACCGTGGGCAACAAGGCGGCGCGGGCGGAGATCGGCATGATCAAGATCGTCGGGCCGAGCGTGGCGCAGCGGATCCTGGACGACGCCATCCAGGCTTTCGGCGGCGCCGGCGTGACCGACCACTGGCTGTCGTCCACCTGGTCGTGGATGCGGGCGCTGCGTCTGGCCGACGGGCCCGATGAAGTGCACCGCCAGCAATTGGCACGGCTCGAACTCAAGCGTCAGCGGGCTTTGCGCGGCGAGGCCGACGCCTAACCCGCCATTTCCTCGACCACGCGCCAACCGGCTTCGGCGATGGGCAGGGCCATGGCGCCGCGCGCCTTGGCCTCGGCGCTGGCGGCCGTCCCGTCCCGCACCCGGCCCATGATGCCCTGCAGGATCGCCGCCAGCCGGAACAGATTGTAAGCGATATAGAACTCCCAATTCTCGATGGCCTCGCGGCCGGTGCGCCGGCAATAGGCGGCGACGTATTCCTCTTCCGTGGGTATGCCAAGGGACGCGCGGTCGATCTCGGCCAGACCGTAAGCCGCCCGGGGCAGCCGCCACTGGCTGCACTGGTAACTGAGGTCACCCAAAGGGTGGCCGAGAGTGGACAGTTCCCAATCCAGGATCGCCACGACCCGAGGCTCGGTGGCGTGGATAATCATGTTGTCGAGCCGGTAGTCGCCGTGGACGATGGAGGTCTCGTCGCCTCCCTTGTCCTTGGCAGGCACATTTGCGGGAAGCCATTCCATGAGGTTGTTCATGGCCGGGCTGTTTTCGGTTTCGGAGGCTTTGTACTGCTTGCTCCAGCGCCCGATCTGACGCTCGAAATAATTGCCCGGCTTGCCGTAGTCGCCGAGGCCGACGGCCTGATAATCCACCATATGCAGTTTGGCGAGCGTTTCGTTCATGGCGTTGTAGATGGCGGCGCGCTCGGCTTTGTCCACATCGGGTATGGTGCCGTCCCAGAAGATGCGGCCCTCGACGCACTCCATGACATAAAACCAGGTGCCGATAACGGAATCATCCTCGCAGAGGGCATAGGTGCGCGGCACCGGTACGCCGGTTTGGCCGAGCGCCGTAATCACCCGGTACTCGCGATCAACCGCGTGGGCGGACTTCAAGAGCTGGCCCGGCGGCTTGCGCCGCATCGCGTATACCGCGTTCGGGGTTTCGATCCGGTAGGTGGGGTTGGATTGCCCGCCCTTGAACTGGCGCACGGTCAGGGGCCCGGCGAAATCCGCGACGTTTTCGGCCATGAAGCGCTCCAGCGCGCTCTCGTCAAAGCGATGTTTTTCCCGGACCTCGGTGGTGCCGCTATTGGCGGCGGTCATCCGATCACTCAAGCGCCCTTCTCCCGGGCAATGGCGCGCCAGCCGATGTCGCGGCGGCAAAAGCCCTGGGGCCAGTCGATCAGGTCCACGGCCTCATAGGCCCGGGCCTGGGCCTCGGCCACGGTGGCGCCCAAGGCGGTAACATTCAGCACCCGCCCGCCGGTGGCGGTGATCGTGCCGCCGTCCCGCGCCGTCCCGGCGTGAAAGACGGTGACGCCATCGACCGTATTTGCCGCCTCCAGATTGCCGATGACGCTGCCCTTTTCGTAGCCGCCCGGGTAGCCCTGGTTGGCCATGACCACGGTCAGCGCCGCTTCTTGCCGCCAGGCCGGTGTCACCTGATCCAGCGTGCCGTCGCGGGTGGCTTCGAGCAGGTCCAGAAGATCGCTATCGAGCCGCGCCACGAGCACCTGGCACTCCGGATCGCCGAAACGGATGTTGTACTCCAGCAGTTTGGGGCCCTTGTCGTCGATCATCAGCCCGGCGTAGAGCACGCCTTTATAGGTCGCGCCGTCCGCGGCCATGCCCCGGACCGTGGGCATGATGATCTCCTTCATCACGCGGGCGCGCATGGCCGCATCGAGCACCGGGGCCGGAGAATATGCCCCCATGCCGCCGGTATTGGGGCCGGTATCGCCGTCGCCCACGGCCTTGTGATCCTGCGCCGTGGCCAGTTCCAGCGCGTTCTCGCCGTCCACCAGGGCAAAATAGCTGGCTTCCTCGCCCTGAAGCATTTCCTCGATCACCAATTCGGCCCCGGCGGTGCCAAATTGGCCGCCCAGGATGCCGTCCGCCGCCGCCTGGGCTTCCTCGACCGTGGCCGCCAGGATCACGCCCTTGCCGGCGGCGAGCCCGTCCGCCTTGACCACGATGGGCGCGCCCTGTTCGGCGATATAGGCCTTGGCCGCGTCGGCGTCGGTGAAGCGGCCATAGGCCGCCGTCGGGATGCCGTGGTGCTGGCACAGATCCTTCATGAAGCCCTTGGAGCCTTCCAGTTGGGCAGCCAAGGCGCCTGGCCCGAAAGCAGCTATTCCGGCGTCTTCGAGTTGATCGACAAGGCCCTCGACCAGGGGCGCTTCGGGGCCAACGACCACGAATCCGATGTCGTTCTCGCGGGCAAAACCGATGACGGCGGCGGCGTCGCCCGTGTCCAGGGCCACGCAATCGGCCACCTCGGCGATACCGCCGTTGCCTGGGGCGCAGATGAGCGTGTCGACCCGGGATGACTTCCGCAAAGCCCAGCAAAGGGCGTGCTCGCGCCCGCCGGAGCCGATAACCAAGACGTTCATAGGGGGATCAGCCTTTATCGTAAGTGCCGGGGTTCCCCGGGGTGAATCGCTTTAGTATCATGCATCAAAGCGACGAGAATCCAACCCGTGAGCAGCCCTTGAGCGATCTTTTGGAAAATCCTTCCGGCGACGGCGCCGCCGCCCCCAACGTCGAGGAATTCACGGTCAGTGAACTCTCGGCCCACTTGAAGCGCGCGGTCGAGCAGGCCTTTGGCCACGTCCGCGTGCGCGGCGAAATCTCGGGCTTCAAGAAGGCGGCCTCCGGGCATCTCTACATGACGCTGAAGGACGAGGATGCGGTCCTCGATTCCGTCTGCTGGCGCGGCGTGGCCGGGCGGCTGGCTTTCCAGCCCGAGGACGGGCTTGAGGTCGTTGTCACCGGCAAGGTCACCACCTACGCCGGGCGCTCGAAGTACCAGATCATGGTCGAGACCATGGAGCCGGCGGGCGCCGGCGCGCTCATGGCGCTCCTCGATGAACGGCGCAAGAAGCTCGCCGCCGAGGGTCTTTTCGACGAGGAGGCCAAGCAGGACATACCCTATCTACCGGAGGTCATCGGCGTCGTCACCTCGCCCACGGGCGCTGTGATAAAGGATATCCTGCACCGCCTCGCGGACCGTTTCCCGCGCCGCGTGCTGCTCTGGCCGGTTCTGGTGCAGGGCGAAGATGCGGCGGCGCAGATTGCGGCGGCCATCGAAGGATTCAATCGCCTGAAGGCGGGCGGCAAGGTGCCGCGCCCGGACGTGCTGATAGTCGCCCGGGGCGGCGGCAGTCTTGAGGACCTTTGGGCCTTCAACGAGGAAGTTGTCGTTCGCGCGGCGGCGGCCAGCAGTATTCCGCTGATCTCCGCCGTTGGTCACGAAACCGACACCACGCTGATCGATTTTGCCTCGGACATGCGCGCGCCCACGCCCACCGCCGCGGCGGAACTTGCGGTGCCTGTGCTGGCGGATCTGGCGGCAAGCGTCATGGACCTGCAGCGCCGGATGATGAGCGGGCTGGCGAGGCTGACCGACGAGCGCCGCGCGAGACTAGAAGGTCTGGCGCGGGGCTTGCGCAGCCCCATGGAGATTGTCGAGGCCCAGCAACAGCGCCTGGACGATTGGGGCGACCGTCTTCCCTTGCGCCTGCGCGAGCTGGTGGAGCGGCGCACCCAGGAATTGAAGGGAGTTGGCGAGCGCCTCGGCCGGGCCGCCAGACAATGCCTGGTGGATGCGGGCAATACCCTGGAAATTCAAGCAAAATTGCTGCAGAGCCTGAGCTACGAGCGGGTGCTGGAGCGGGGATTTGCGCTGGTCCACGATAAAGATATGATGCCGGTGGCATCGGCTGGCAAAACCAGCCCCGGCATGGCGCTGAATATCACCTTCCGGGACGATACGGTGGCGGCGACGGTGGATGGGGCGGTGAAAGAGGCCAAGCCAAAACCGAAACCGAGGCCAAGGCCGAAAGAGAAGCCGCCATCCGATGATCAGGGGCAATTGCTTTGAGGACGCGACATTAAATGGATGCCATCTCACAACCGGCGCAGGTCGAATACGGCCACGGGCAGTTTCGGGTCTTGTCGCCCGGTACGTTCGTGGTTTGCGCTGTCACCGGCCAACGCATTCCCTTGAATAACCTCAAGTATTGGAGCGTCGAAAAGCAGGAGGCTTACGCCAGTGCCGAGGCCGCGCATCAGCGCGGAGGGTATTCCCCGAAGAACACATGAGAGTTCTTCTTTTTCTGTTGCTGCTCGGGGGCCAGTTTGCCCACGCCGCCGAGACCGACTTGCACCTTGATGGTGCTATCACCCAGGGCGGCATGGTGCGCGGCGCGACAACGCCGGGGGCGCGCGTCAGCCTCGACGGGCGGGCGGTACGGGTTTCGCCCGCTGGAAAGTTCGTTTTCGGCTTTGGGCGGGATTTCAAAGGGCCGACAACGCTGGAAGTGACGCCGCCCGGCGGCGAGGTTATCCGCAAGGTGCTGGAGGTTGAGCCCCGAACCTACAAGACCGAGCGCGTTGACGGTCTGGCGCCGGCCATGGTGACACCACCCGAAGAAGTGCTCGCCCGCATCCGCGCCGAGAACCTGGAGATCGGCAAGGTTCGCTCCGGCGACAATGCAATGGATTACGTCTTCGGCGACTTTGCCTGGCCGGCAAAGGGGCGTGTCTCTGGCGTTTACGGTAGCCAGCGCATTTTGAACGGCGAGCCCAAGCGACCCCACTTTGGCCTTGATGTGGCGGCGCCCGAGGGCACGCCCGTTATCGCCCCGGCGGGCGGCGTCGTGGCCCTGGCGGAAGAGGATCTTTATTACACCGGCGGCACCATCATGCTCGACCACGGCCACGGCGTAACTTCCATATTCATGCATCTGAGCGCCCTGGAGGTGGCCGAAGGCGCCCATGTCGCCCAGGGCGATCTCATCGGCCGCATCGGCAGCACCGGCCGCGCTACCGGCGCGCACTTGGATTGGCGGGTCAACTGGTTCGACCGCCGCCTCGACCCGGAGATGCTGCTTAAACCTCGATAAGCTACCTCGGCGTGAATAAGGCAAGCCCAAACCGATTGGGCTTGCCAAGCCCGCGACTGCGGGCCGCCGCCCCTGCGGCGAAAGCCTGCGTGGCGATTGAACGTTGGAGAGCGATTGCATTCGCTCTCCATAAAACCTAGATGTCATTCCAGCGGTTGTGCACCCAGAACCATTGTTCCGGGCGGGCGCGCACCCAATCCTCCAGTGTCCGGTTGACCTCGCCCATCAGTGCGGCGGTGCGTTCCCAGTCGCTGCCGTCGCTCGGCATTTCAAGGGGTGGCGAAACGGTGACGCCGAACCGGGCGCCTTCTAAACGCTCGATGCGCACCGGGACCAGGGGGTAGCCGTGGTTGATGGCGAGCCGCGCCACTGCAGGCGCGGTCATTGCCGGGCGGCCCATGAAATCGACCGCGATACCCTCGTTCATTTTTTGGTCGACCAGGGCATAGACGCCGCCGCCAGCGTCCAAATGCTCGATGATCCGCCGGGCCCCCGCACCGCCTTTGGGAAAGTGATGGGGCGCCAGGAATCGTCGTCGGCGCTGCACACGGCGGTCCACGTAAGGATTGTTGGCGGCGCGATAGATCATGCCGACATCGACTCCATGGTGGCCGAGAACGGCGGGCACCAGTTCCCAGTTCGCCAAATGGGCGCCGAAAAAGATCACGCCTTTCTTCGCGGCGGCCAGCCCTTCCAGCACCTCGCCGCCGGTGAGAATGATACGGCCATCCGGTAATCCACTGCGGAACTCTTGAAGATGGGCGTACTCCGCCGCCGTTCGGCCGAGGTTGTCCCACATGGTGATGATAATGCGGTCGGTCTCGGCTTCAACAAGATCGGGCAGGGCGCGCTCAAGGTTTCGCCTTGCCAGATCGGAGACCCGAAACAGAGGCCCGAGCCGCCGACCGAGCGCGCCGCCCATCGCCGAGGCACGGTCCAGGGACATCAGCCCTAGTCCCAACATCATAAGATCGAAGCCCAATGTCTCCCACAGATGGCGAAGCTTCATGGCGCGGCGCTCTCAATGGTGGGTGCAAGCAGGGCGTCCAAAGCCGCCCTGTCCTCGAACAGTAGATCGACGGCAACGGCGCGGGCCAGGGCGGCCGTGCCGGGCGGCAGGCGAACGTGGTCCTTGGCCGTGGTGACAAGCACGGCATCCAGGGCCTGGGCCTGTTCCGCCAGGGCGAGGATCTCTTTCTCCCGGTATGGGTGATGATCGGCGAAGGCGTGCGTGGCGGCCAGAACGCCACCCATTTCCTTGAGCATGGCAAAGAATTTCTCCGGCCTGCCGATCCCGGCGAAGGCGACGACGGTTTGACCTCGCAAGTCACGGGCTTCAGGTTTGGGCCGCAAATCAGCGCGAAGATGAGGCACCGCAACCGGATCGCCGTTCCCGATCACGATCACGCCGTCGGCGCGGGCAAGGCCTCGGGCAACGGGCTCCCGCAAGGGCCCCGCCGGGATCAGGCGACCGTTGCCAAAGCCAAAGTCGCCGTCGACGACCAGCAGGTTCAAATCGTGCCACAGCGCCGGGTCCTGAAAACCGTCGTCGGCCAACAGCAGTTCCGCCCCGGCGCCAACGGCGGCCCGCGCCCCCGCGGTGCGGTCCCGCGCCAGCCATGTGGTTGCGACTTGGGCCAGCAGCAGCGCCTCGTCGCCGACCTCCTGCGCACTGTGTTCCGAGGCGTCAACGCGGAGCGGGCCGAACTCCCCTCCGCCATAGCCCCGGGTGAGCAGGTGAACCTCCACGCCGCGTTCCCGCAATATCTTCGCCAGAGCCATCACCGTGGGTGTCTTGCCGGCGCCGCCGGCCACCAGGTTGCCGACACAGATCACCGGTACGCCAGCCCGCCGCGGCCGGGGCCCGAGCCGGCGCATCATGCCGCCGAGGGCATAGAGCCAGCCGAGGGGGGCAAGCAGCAGGGACAACAGTCCGCCATGCCCGGCGGCCCAGAATCGCGGTGTTTTCATGGGAAAATTATCCAGCCTTGACGGGCAGGAAGGGCCTGATCTCGTCGAGGAATACTTCCAGCATGCCGCTGGCGCCGGCGCCGACCCGTTGGGCGGCAGCCACCCGCCGCCCGACCTCGGCCGGGTCGGAGAGCAACCGGGCGACGGCTTCCGTGAGTTCGTCTTCGTCGGCCACGGTCTCGGCGGCGCGGGCGGAGTTAAGTTCCGTCACCGGGCCGGTGAAGTTGCCCATGTGAGGGCCGAAGACAATGGCCGAGCCGAGCCGCGCCGGCTCCAGGGGGTTTTGCCCGCCGTGGGGGATCAGGGAGCCGCCGACAAATACGATGCTTGCCAACCTGTAAAGCACACCCATTTCACCCAGGGTATCGGCCAAATAGACGTCTGTTTCCGGGCCGATGGCCTCGCCTTTGCCACGCCGCGCGACCTGGAGGCCGTCCGCCCGCAACAGTCTTGCCAGCGCGGCGCCGCGCTTGGGATGGCGGGGCGCGATCAGCGTTACCAGGCCGGGAAAACGACTTTTCAGGGCCTTGTGCAGGTGCCCGGCAATTTCCTCTTCACGGTCGTGGGTGCTGGCCGCAAGCCACCGGGGGCGCCCGGCCAGGGCCGCTTCAAGCTCGACGAGGGCGGCTTCGTCGGCGGGCAGGGGCGGCGCGGCGTACTTGAGGTTGCCTACGCACATGACCCGCCGCGCCCCATGGTCAAGCAACCGCGAGGCGGCCTCCTCGGATTGCGCCAGGGCCAGATTGAAGCTTGCCAGCACGGGCCGAATGAGACCGGGCGCCCAGAACCAACGGCGGTGGGATTTCGCCGAAAGACTGGCGTTCAACAGCAGCATGGGCGTGCGCCGCTCCGCCGTCTCCAACACCAGGTTGGGCCAGAACTCCGATTCCAGCCAGATCGCCAAATCCGGCCGCCAGTGGTCCAGGAATCGCCGCACATATTTGGACAGATCGGCGGGGACATATTGGTGGATTGTCCCCGGCCCCAGGCGAGACCCGACAACCTGCGCCGCCGACCGGGTGCCGGTGGTGAGCAAAACCTGAAGATGGGGATGCGTCTCGATGATTTGGTCGATCAGCGGCAGCACCGAATTGGCCTCGCCGACGCTGGCGGCATGAATCCAGACCAGCGGACCCTCGGGCCTGGGCTGGCTGGCCCGGCCCAGGCGCTCGCGAAATCTGTGCCGGTCCTCGTGGCCGGTCATCAGGCGCGAATGCAGATACCGCCTGATCAGCGGTGCGGCCAAATTGGTTATACGGCGGTAGGTTTTCGGTCCGATCATGGCCCGGTCAAAAGTCCGATAATGTCATCGCCGCCGGTTTGACGCGGGATGTAACCGGGCGGTCGAGGGCGGCCTCGGCTTGGCGGCCGAGCCCCTTCAGGGTGTCTTCCAGTTCGCGCCGCGCCGCCGCGCAGGTTCCGGCGTCCGCGCCGCGCGGTATGAACAGGGGCTCGCCGAAGCAAAAGACGCCGCCCGAAAAGGGCAGGGGGATGACAAACCCATCCCAGGACTTGAGCCGCCAACAGCGCCTTGGCGCGGTGCTGACCGGCACGATGGGCGCGCCGCTATAGCGGGCGAGCGCCACGACGCCCGGGTTTGCAACTTCGGCGGGGCCCCGGGGGCCGTCCGGGGTCATTGCGACCGATACGCCGCTCTCAAGGGTCTGGGCCAAGAGCGCCATTGCCATCCCGCCGCCCCGGCTCGAGGAGCCGCGCAAATTGCCAATGCCGAAATGGCCGACGATCCCCGCCACCAGGTCGCCGTCCCGGTGCCCGGAGGTCAATACATTCATGGAACAATCACCGGCCCACAAACAGGGCATCATCAACATGCGGCCATGCCAGAAGGCGGCAATAAAAGGCCGGTCTTGGCCGCCGAAGCGTTCCGGAACCCCGGCGTTGAGGATTTCCCAGCGGCCAGTGCACCGCACCCAGCGAACGTAGGTTGCGATCAGCCAATGGAGCAGGCGCTGAAGGAACTTGATCCCGAGCAGTGACTTAAGCATTGGCGGCCTCGCCGTAGAGCCCGGCGTAAGCGCCGTCCCGTGCCAGCAAATCCCGGTGACCGCCGGATTCCACAATGCGCCCGCCGGTCATGACAAAAATCCTGTCGGCTCCGGCCACGGTGGACAGCCGGTGGGCGACAACAATAGTGGTGCGCCCGGCCATGAGAATGTCGAGCGCTTCCCGCACCTGGCTTTCGGATGTTGCGTCCAGGGCCGAGGTCGCCTCGTCCAGCAATAACAGGGGGGCGTCCTTCAGGGTGGCGCGGGCGATGGCGATGCGTTGGCGCTCGCCGCCGGACAACTTGACCCCGGCCTCGCCGACCCGGGTGTCGTAGCCCTGGGGCAGGGCCGAAATGAAGTCGTGGGCGGCGGCGGCGCGGGCGGCGGCCTCTATTTCGGCTTCGCTGGCGAGCGCGTTGCCGAAGGCGATGTTCTCGCGCACCGTCATGTCGAAGAGCATGGTCTCCTGGGTGACCAGGGCAATGTGTTCGCGCAGGCTGGCCAGGGTGACATGGGTAATGTCCTGGCCGTCGATCAATATCCGCCCGGACGTGGGCTCGAAAAAGCGAGGGATAAGATTGAGCACCGTGGACTTACCGGCGCCCGAGGGCCCGACAATGGCAATGCAGCCTCCGGGCACGGCCTCGAAGGTCAGGTTCGTCACGGCTTCTGTGCCGTTCGGGTAGGCGAAGCCGACATGCTCAAAAGAAATCGCGCCCTGGCTTATCTCCAGTGGCAGCGCGCCCGGCCGGTCGCATATCTCCGGCGCCGTATCGAGAAGCGCGAAAATGCGTTCCGCCGCCGCCAGGCCTTCGTGCAGCGAGGCATTAAGGTTGGCGACGCTCTTCAAGGGCTGATAGGCGAGCAGCATGGCGCCCAAAAAAGAAGTCAATGCGCCCAAGGTAATTTCACCCGCCCGCGCCTCCAGGCCGCCGTAAAGGATGGCGGCGGCCACTGCGATACCGCCCAGAGCTTCCGACACCGGCGAGGCGGCGGCTTTGGTGCGCACGGCCCGCATCAGGTGGCCGAGGCGTTTTTCCACTTGGGCGCGCGCGCGTTTCCCCTCCCGCGCCTCCATGCCGAAAGCCTTGATCAATCGGCTGCCGGAGAAAGCCTCGGTCAACTGCGCGCTCAACACGCCGGTCTCTTCCTGCGCCGCGCGGGAAGCGTCGCGCATGCGCCCGCCGATGTGGCGCATGGCCAGCGCCGCCAGGGGAAAGACGAAGAGCGTTACAAGGGCTAGCCCCAGATGCTGATAGAACATCACGCCGACCAGAAGCACGACGGACAAAGCGTCCTTGGCGATCCCGGTCACGGCCCGGCTCACGGCCTCGCGCAGCAGCGTCACGTCATAGAGAAAACTGGCGACCAGCTTGCCGGTGTGATGGTCCTGCAGCCAGGCCAGATCGGCGCGCACGATGTGATCGAACATGGCAACCTGGGTGTCGGCGACAATGCGCTGGCCCACCTGGTTCATCAGAACGTTCTGGCCAAAGGCGGCAAGGCCCTTGGCACCGGCGACCAGGGCGATGGCCAGGGGCACCAGATAAAGCATGGACTGGTCGCGGGCGATAAAGACCTCGTCGATGGCCGGCTGGAACAGCCAGGCGCTGGCCGCCGTCGCCACCGCCACCACGGCCATCAGCAAGGCGGCGAGGGCCAGGGATCGCCAGTGGGGGCGCACATGCCCGGCAATCAGCCGCTTCGCCAAGGTGGTGCTTGAAACTGCTGTCTGGTGGTCCGCCATCAGGCGGAAAGCCTATCACGCGGGCGGCTGGAGCACTATCCGGCCAAGGCGGCGCAGAGCCGCGGGTGCAGACCGGGGGAGGCCACGATCAAGCCGCTGTGGCGCACGTCCCGCCGGTTGTAGAGCAGTTCCTCGCCTTCAAGGTCGCTGACCAAGCCACCGGCCTCCCGGACCACAAGGTCTGCGGCGGCGATGTCCCAATCGCTGACCCCGTGGCCGGAGATCGCGGCGTCGTAACGCCCCGTGGCCACAAGGGCGGCGCGATAGGCGATGGAATTGAAATAACTGCGCTCCACGCCCTCGAGGCCGGGAATTCCCTTGGCCAGCCGCTTGTAGAAGGTGCGGTTGGCCAGCAGATGGGCGCCGGCCAATTCCGTGGCGGTGCTTATCTGCATCACCTCGCCGTTGAGCCTTGCGCCGTGCCCAGCACGTGCCTCGAAAAACTCGTCGCTGGCCGGATTAAAGACCGCGGCGGCGACCGGGCGGCCGTTCTCGACCAGGGCGGCGCAAACGGTGAACTCGGGCCGGGCGTCGATAAACGCCCGCGTGCCGTCTATGGGGTCGACCACCCAAAGCCGGTCGGCGGAGAGCCGCTGCTCTGAATCCTCGGTTTCCTCGGAAAGCCAGCCATAGCCGGGCCGGGCGCCAAGGAGCTTTTCGCGCAGCAGCTTGTCCACCGCCAGATCGGCCTCGCTGACCGGGTTGTCATCGCCCTTGTCCCAACTTTCCAGGGGTTTGCCGAAGTAGGACAGCGCCAGCGCGCCGGCCTCGCGGGTGGCGGCAACAAGCAGGTCGTGATCCCGCTCAAGTTCGGACATTGGGTTTTATGTACCCGCCACCGTCATGCCGTCGATGCGCAGGGTCGGAACATTAGTGCCGTAATTGAATTCCAGGTCGTCGGCGGGCGTCAGCTCCCGGAACATGTCGACGAGATTTCCGGCGACCGTGAGCTCGCTGACCGGGTAGGCGATCTTGCCGTTCTCGATCCAAAATCCGGCGGCGCCCCGGCTGTAGTCGCCGGTCACGCCGTTGACGCCGAAGCCGATCAACTCGGTGATGAAAAGACCGTCCACGATGTCCGCCATCAATTCGTCCGGCGTCTTGTTCCCGGCCTCCAAGTAAAGGTTGCTGGAGGCGGGCCCGGGCGGGCCGCTGGTGCCGCGCGAGGCGTGGCCGGTGGAGGCAAGCCCCAACTGCCGGGCCGAAGCGGAATCCATCAGCCAGGTTGTGAGATTGCCCTGCTCAATAAGATTGCGCGCCATACCGGCGCCGCCTTCGCCGTCGAAGGGTTTGGAACGCCGACCCCGTTTGATGTGCGGGTCGTCGACGATGCTTATGGTGTCGGCGAAAATCGCCTCGCCCATTTTGTCTTTCAGGAAGCTTGTTCCCCGGGCGACGGCCGATCCCGTGATCGCGCTGGCGAAATGCCCCAACAGACCATTGCCGACCCTGGGGTGGTAGACCACCGGCACCTGGGCGGATTGTTTCTTATGCGGATAAAGCCGCCGCACGGCCCGCTCGCCGGCCCGGCGGCCCAATTCGGCGGGCGCATCCAAGTCTTCCAGATGATGGGCGGAACGCTGGGCGTAGTCGCGCTCCATTTCCGTACCGATTCCGGCAACCACCGAGACCGCGCCGGAATGGCTTGATGTCGTGTAGGCGCCGGCGAAGTCTTCACTATTGGCCAGCGCCACCGTGGTCACGCCAAAATCAGCGCCTGCGCCCTCGGAATTGGTCACACCCTCGATTGCCCGCGCCGCATCCTCCGCTTCCAGTGCCCGCGCCTTCAGGGCTTCGGCGTCCAGGACCTGGGCGTCGAACAGGTCGAGGTCCTTGGGCGCCGTCTCCATCAGGGCCTTGTCGCCAAGGCCGCAAAAGGGGTCTTCGGGCGCCGCCTTGGCCATGGCGATGGCGCGCTCGACAAGTTGGTCGATCGCCGACGGACTGGCGTCGCTTGAGGAAACAATCGCCTGTTGCTGGCCAAAGAATACGCGCAGCCCGATGTTCCGGCCCTCGGAGCGCTTGACGTCGTCGACCTCGCCCAAGCGGCACCAGACCGATAGCGAGGTGCCCTCGAAAAGCACCGCGTCGGCGGCCTCGGCCCCAGCCGCCCGGGACCGGGCGATCATGTCGCCAAGCAGGGAAAGCGCTTCTTTTTCGGCTTGTTTGTGGTCTGTCATGGATGGCTCGCCAAAGGTGAGGGCGTCTTATAGCTGCTGAACCACAGGGGGTACAGGGCTTTTGGCTGGCCGTAACTTGAGCGGGGCGTTACATTGGCGCGGAAATCCACATGTGAGGGAGACCGCCGTGATTGTTGAGCAGATTTGGACCGGAAACGCCTGGCGTAACTTCAATTACCTTATTGCCTGTGAGGAGACTGGAGAGGCGCTGGCCGTGGATCCCCTGGAAGTGGACATGTGCCTGGCGATCGCCAAGGACAAGGGCTGGGAAATTACGCAGATTCTCAATACCCATGAACACGGGGATCATATCAGCGGCAATGACGGCATGGTTGCGGCGACGGGTGCGAAAATCCTCGCCCACGCCAACGCCAAGGATTCCATCCCCAATATGGAAATCGGCTTGGGCGCCGGCGATGTCGTCAAGATCGGCAAGACCGTGGAACTGGAGGTCCTCGACACGCCCGGCCATACCATGAGCCACGTTTGTCTTCTGGCGCGCACCGACGACCCGGCGCTTATATGCGGCGACACCCTGTTTAACGCCGGCGCCGGGCATTGCAAAATGGGCGGCCACCCGCCGGAGCTTTACAAGACTTTCGCCGATCAGTTGACCAAGTTGCCGGACGAGACCTTGATCTACCCCGGTCACGATTACTTTGGCACCAATCTGGAATTTACCCTCGACCGGGAGCCGGACAACGAGCGCGCCAAGAGCCTGCTCGCCGTGATCGCCGATCAGAATCTGGATCAGGCCATGGTCACGAACCTGGGGTTGGAGAAGGAGGTCAACACCTTCTTGCGTCTGAACAGTCCCACGGTGATTGCCGGATTGCGCGAGAAACTCCCGGAAATGTCCGACCAGCCGGACGAGGAAGAAGTGTTTCTGAATCTGCGCGAACTCAGGAACGACTGGTAGGCGCTACTTCCAGATGGGTTTGCCGCTGCCGGGCAGGCCAAGGCGCGGCCACTTTTCCGTCACCGTTTCAATAATGTCGTCCGACATGCGGATGGGCGTGCCCCAACGGCGCGACGTCTCCGGCGGAATCTTGGTGGTCGCGTCCAGGCCGACCTTGCTGCCCAGGCTCGGCTCTGTCGAGGCGAAGTCGAGATAATCAATGGGTGTGTTTTCCACCAGCATGATGTCGCGGGCCGGATCCATGCGCGTCGAGATCGCCCACATGACGTCCTTCCAGTCGCGGGCGTCGATATCGTCATCCACCACGATCACCCACTTTGTGTAAGTGAACTGACGCAGGTAAGACCAGACGCCCATCATGATGCGCCGCGCGTGGCCGGGATAAGCCTTCTTGATGGAGACAACGGCGATGCGGTAGGAGCAGCCTTCGGGCGGCAACCAAAAGTCCACGACCTCGGGGAACTGTTGTTGCAGCAGGGGCACGAAAACATCGTTCAAGGCTTCGCCCAACACGGAAGGTTCATCCGGCGGCCGCCCGGTGTAGGTGGAAAGATAGATCGGCGATTTGCGGTGGGTGATTGCCGAGACCGTAAAGACCGGGAAGGATTCCACATCGTTGTAGTAGCCCGTGTGATCGCCGTACGGGCCTTCGTCGGCGTAGTCGTTCAGGGAAACGTGCCCCTCGATAACGATTTCCGCCTCGGCCGGAACCTTCAAGGGAATGGTCAGGCAATCGGTCAGCTCAACGCGCGTCCCGCCCAGCACACCGGCAAACTGATACTCCGATAATGTATCGGGCACGGGCGTCACGGCGGCGATGGTCGTGGCCGGATCAGCGCCGATGACCGCGGCGACGGGCAGGGGTTCGCTGTGTTCCTCGGCCCAACGTCGGTGATGTTGAGCGCCGCCCCGGTGCCTCAGCCAGCGCATGAGCGTTGTTCTCTTGCCCGTGACCTGCATGCGGTAAATGCCGAGGTTGAAACTGTCCTCGCGCGCCTCGCCCGGTCCCTTGGTCACCACCAGCGGCCAAGTGATCAGCGGCGCCGGCTCACCCGGCCAGCAGGTTTGCACGGGCAGTTTGCCGAGGTCCGCGTCCTCGCCCTTGAGCACCACCTCCTGGCAGGCGGGCTTGGAAATCATCTTCGGCGACATGTTCAACATGGTCTTGGCCAGCGGCAAGAGTTCCTTGGCTTCACGCCAACCCTTGGGTGGCTCCGGCTGGCGCATGAAGGCCAGGGCCTCGCCGATCTCGCGCAACTCACCGGCCTCGCGGCCCATGCCCCAGGCGACGCGCTCCACCGTTCCGAAAAGATTGACCAGCACCGGCATGGGCGAAGGCGAGCCATCCGGCATAAGCGGATTTTCAAACAGGACCGCCGGGCCGCCCTCGGCCATGAGGCGGGTCTGAATCTCCGTCATTTCAAGATTCGTGGACACTGGCTCGGCCACGCGCACCAACTTCCCCGCCTCTTCGAGGCGTTTCATGAAATCGCGGAGCGATCTGTCGGTCATCGGGCCAGGCACGCCTTTCACTGGAAATACATTCAAGCAGTGGGGTTATACCGCAAGTTAAGGATATTGCATGAAGATAGGGCCAGGAATCCACGTCTAATACACGCGTTCCGAGGCGCAAAGGACATGAAGGTAGAGCATTTGGAGGCCGACGCCGGGCAATATCGCCGCCAGTTGGACGATTTGGCGCTCAGGACTGCTTTGCAATAACCGTCGGCGGTTAGCTTCGGATCTGGAGAAAATATTGGCTGTCACAAGTTTCAATATTGGTGAGCAGGAATTTGCTGCTCTCCAACGCAACCCGGAGGAGCCCGTCGAAGGGCGCCTTAACGGCAGCCGCTATGGGCTCCGCATTGCCATTCCAAACTATTCCAGCCACCTTGCCGCCCATTACGCCGAATTCATACACCCCAGCCTGCGCGAGATTTGCCGCCGCGCGCTGATCCCCTTCGATTTTCAGCATTTCGGTCTGATTTGCGAATTTGACCGGCCGACGGAGCTCGATCTCTACGATCAGGACATGATCCTCGACGACGGTTTGCGGTGCGCGGTTCACAAGTTTGGTCCGGTCACGTTTAAGAATGCGCACCTCGGCGTGGTTCAGCGGGGCGGCGGCCAGCGCAACATCTTTCCCGATCTGAAGTTTCGTTACGACCGCGGCAACAATACCGCCGAGCAGTACTCGTTGTTTATCCGCGATCCCTTCGACCCGGTGCAGCGCCAGCCACGGGAGTCGTCAACCCTGGTCGCGGCCAACATTGCGGTTTACCTGCAGCACATGAAAGAGAACGATTGGGCCAATGCCGAGGAAGAGGGCATCCGCTCCAATTACGACCTGTTCAAAGTTGAGCCTTTGGACACGATCATCGGCAAGGTGCTCTACGAGCAACGTTGGGATGCCCCGGCGGGTATCGGTGAAATCTCCGTGCTGTTTAATCGTACGGTATTGCACGCCAGTTACTACCGCCCCGCCAGCGCCGAGGGATCACCTCTTAAGGAAAAAAAGAAGGCCGGCTATCCCATCGGCGTGCGCTACTTGATCTAGGTGAAGGCCGCCCCAGCCACAATGGCCAGGAAAACAATCATGCCGAAATGATGATTGGCGCGGAACTTGGCGAGGCAGTCCTCCGGGTTGTCGAAATCAGTTTGCAAGGTTTGCCAGGTCAAGTGGGCGAGGGCCAGGCCAAGCCCGGCGTAAAAAGGCCAGGCCATCCCCGCCAAAAATCCCGCCAAAGCCAATAGGGCAATGGCCGCTCCATAAAATGTGGCGAGCCAGTGTTGTGTGGCCGCGCCGAACTTGAGCGCCGTGGACTTGATCCCGACAAGGGCGTCGTCTTCTTTGTCCTGGTGGGCGTAGATCGTGTCGTAGCCGAGGGTCCAGGCGATCCCCGCGCCGTACAGTACAAACGCCGGCGCCGCGAGCGCACCGGTGACCGCCGCCCATCCCAACAAGGCCCCCCAATTGAACGCCAGGCCGAGGAAGAATTGCGGCCAATAGGTAAAGCGCTTCATGAAGGGGTAAATGGCGACAATGGGCAGGGCCAGGATACCAACGACAATGGCGAGGGCATTGAACTGCACCAAGACAATTAAGCCCGCCAAGGCGAGCACCCCCATCCAGAGCACGGCGCGACCGACGCTTACCGCGCCGCTGGCAATGGGCCGGGCGCGGGTGCGCGCCACTTGGGCGTCAAGATCGCGGTCGACAATGTCGTTCAAGGTGCAGCCGGCGCCGCGCATGACCAGGGCGCCCACGGCAAAAAGCAAGAGCAGCACCGGGTCCGGCCAGCGAGCGCCCGACGCCGCCGTGGCCAATGCCAGGCTCCACCAGCATGGCCACATGAGCAACCAACTGCCGATGGGCCGGTCGGCCCGGGCGAGCCGCAAATAGGGTCGGCTGGCCACGGGTGCCCAGCGGTCGACCCAGTTGCCCGTGGCATCCGGCGGCGCCGCGCCACTTTGGTCAGGCTCTGCCATGTTCCGGTGAAACTCCAAGATTGTGCCCTAGGCCCGGATTATCGCGGTTTCGTTACCGCCGCAACAGGTCTTTTCCCTTGTCTCGCCAAGGGTCATCCCTATCTTATACGGATAATAATGCGGGAGGCGGCATGGCCGAATCAAATAGGGCGCAAGTTCCGGTAGAGCACAAGGCCCAGCTCGTTGAGTATATCGAGCAGGGCTGTCGCCAGCCCGAGGACTGGCGCATCGGCACCGAGCACGAAAAATTCGGCTATAAGCTGGATGATCTACACCCGCTCGCCTATGAAGGCCCGCAGGGCATATTGGAGGTGCTCAAGGGGCTCATGCGTTTTGGCTGGGAGCCCATGTACGAGGGCGAGACGATCATCGGGCTGATCCTTGACGGCGCGTCGGTGACCCTGGAACCCGGCGGCCAGTTCGAGCTTTCCGGAGCCGAATTGGACAACCTCCATCAGACCTGTGACGAAGTTCACGCCCATCTTGCCCAGGTGCGCGAGGTGGCCGGGGAGCTGAACGTCGGATTCATGGGGCTCGGGTTCCAGCCCAAATGGGCGCTCGACGAGATGCCCGTCATGCCCAAGGGCCGCTACTCGATCATGCGGCGTTACATGCCGACCCGAGGCACCTTGGGTCTCGACATGATGTTCCGCAGTTGCACGGTGCAGACCAATCTGGATTTTTGTTCGGAAGCGGACATGGTGAAAAAGTTTCGCGTGGCGCTGGCGCTGCAGCCGATCGCCACGGCACTATTCGCCAACTCACCCTTCACCGAGGGTGAGCCCAACGGTTTTCTCAGCTATCGCAGTCATTTGTGGACCGACACCGACGCCGACCGCTGTGGAACCTTGCCGTTCGTGTTCGAAGAGAGCATGGGTTTTGAAAGGTACGTGGATTACGCTCTCGATGTGCCGATGTATTTTGTCTACCGCGACGGTTATCTGGACGCGGCGGGGCAGTCGTTCCGGGACTTTCTGGATGGAAAACTGCCCGCCTTGCCGGGTGAAAAACCAAGTCTGCAGGATTGGGAAGATCACCTCTCGACGATATTCCCCGAAGTGCGCCTGAAAAAATTCCTCGAGATGCGCGGCGCCGACGGCGGGCCATGGCGCCGCCTTTGCGCCTTGCCGGCGCTCTGGGTTGGGCTGCTCTACCACGACGACTGCCTGGACGCCGCCTGGGATATGGTCAAGGATTGGAGCGAGGAGGAACACACGGCGCTGCGCCGGGATGTGCCGCGAGCCGCCCTTGCCACAAAGTTCCGCAATGAAACGGTCCTTGATCTGGCGCACCGGGCGCTGGATATCGCGCGCAAGGGTTTGCATCACAGGAATCGCCTGGATCCCTTCGGCAATGATGAATGTCACTTCCTGAGCGTACTAGAGGTGATCGTTGAAGAGGGCCGCACACCCGCCGAAGACTTGCTGGAAGCCTACACGACCCGCTGGAACGGCAGTGTTGATCCAATATTCGCCGAGCAGTCGTACTAAGCGTTAACCGGTTGCGGGTCCGGGGAGTTGGCAAAAACCCTGAGCCGGCACGTCAAGGGCGCTGTTGAACTTGCTCGACAGATTTTGAAAGGCAACCAGCGCGGTCAGTTCGACTAGGCCGTCGTCGTCGAAGTGTTGGCGCACGTCGGTCATCAGTTCTTCGTCGACTTGATGCTCCGAGTGAGTGACCGCCTCGGCGTAGGCCAGGGCCGCCCGTTCGGGGCTCGAGAACAGGTCACTGTCGCGCCAGCTCCCCAGGGCTTCGACCTGGGCGAGGGGGACGCCCCTTTTCATCAGCACCGCCGAATTTATGTCGACACAGAATTCGCAATGGTTCATTTGCGAAACGCGCACCGTAACCAGGGAGCGCAGAACCGGATCGAGCGGCGAACTTCTGCGGTCCAACGCGCCATAGAGCAGGGCCACCGCCGCGAAGACCCATTTCGAGCGGCCCCACAACAAGGCCGGTTTGAGGACCTCGCCGTAGGTCTTCTTCTGCTTCCAAAAGAACAGGCGGACAAACCAAGGATAGGCGTTCAGCGGCTTCGGTTTAACACGCATATTGTCCTCGCAAATGCATGAGGGGGGAACGGTCAGGCCGCTTCGGTGCCGCCCACCGTCAGTCCATCAAGCAGCAGGGTCGGCTGCCCGACACCCACCGGTACCCCTTGGCCATCCTTGCCGCAAGTGCCGATGCCCTTGTCGAACTCCAGATCGTTGCCGACGGCGGTGATCCTTGTCAAACAATCCGGACCATTGCCGATGATCGTCGCACCCTTGACCGGCGCGATGATTTTGCCCTTCTCAACTTTATATGCCTCCGTGCAGGTGAAGACGAACTTGCCGCTGGTGATATCCACCTGGCCGCCGCCAAAGGCGACGGCGTAGAGGCCGCTGTCAACGGAGGCGAGAATTTCGTCGGGATCGCGGTCGCCGGCCAGCATGTAGGTATTGGTCATGCGCGGGATTGGCCCGTGGGCGTAGCTTTGCCGTCTGCCGTTGCCGGTGGGCGCGTGGCCCATGAGGCGGGCGTTGAGCCGGTCGTGCATGTAGCCCTTCAAGATACCGTCCTCGATAAGGACCG
>CAYOOG010000024.1:0-2347 GCA_964405515.1 uncultured Alphaproteobacteria bacterium
ATGCGCCAAATCCTCTCTTTCGTCCCGGACCACTTTTAAGGGTGCAGGTCAGCGCAGATGGGTGGCGAGGAAAAAATGATCGCCGCCCGCGACGCGCAGTCTCCCACCGGTAAGATGGGAGATGCCTGGGACGTGGCTCACGCATCGGTCTTCTTGGCGTCCGATGAAGCCAACTACATCAACGGCGTGCTGCTGCCGGTGGACGGCGGGATGAGTTGCCGTTTGGGTTAAGTCCGAGACGCCAAGAGGAGGCAAGAAAATGAGATCGCGTTTCTTAACCTGCCGAGACAGGGAAATTCACTTTACCGAATGGGGGCCGCAAGACGGCGAAGCGGTCGTGGTCTGGCACGGCCTAACGCAAACCGTGCATTCCTTTGATACTTTGAATGCCGTGCTGGGTGAACGCTACCGGGTTATCTGCCCGGCCACAATCGGGCGCGGACTGTCCCAGTGGGCGGAAGACCCAGCGACGGAGTACAGCTTTGACAATTATTGCGCACTCGCCATTGATCTCTTGGATCAACTGGGAATCGATCGCATGCGCTGGGCCGGTACGTCCATGGGTGGCGCGCTCGGACTTATTCTTGCCGGCGGCGCGCTTCGTGATCGCATCACCCATTTATTCCTTAACGATATTGGTCCGGACATGAACGTCAAGGAGGCCCGCCAAGGTATGGCCGAGCGCCGTGCCATGCCGACTTTTGAAACTCTGACCGAATTCGAAGCCTTTATCACTCAAATGTACACAACCCTGTCGAACGTACGGCTCAGCGATGAACAGTGGCGCATTTTCGCCGAGGCCTCGGCGCGGCGCACCGACGCCGGCAAGATCACCATGCACCATGATCCGGAAATTCTGGCGCAAATCGAGCATATGCCGGATGACTTCGACATGTGGGACGACTATGACCGCATAACCGCCAAGACCCTGGTCTTTCACGGCGGCCGCTCGAATGTACTGTCTGCTGAAGGCGCTGCAAAAATGAGCGAACGTGGGCCGCGCGCCGAAGTCATCACCTTCCCCGACATCGGCCACGCGCCATTCCTTGCGGATGAGGGGGAAATCAAGCTCGTTGTGGATTTCTTCGCAAGCTCGACATAGCGATATTGACGCGACCGGCCCTGCGCAGGGTGGAATCTCCAGCGGCGGGTTGTGGTGACTTTGCCGTGACTCTCGAAGCCCGCCCGCGATAACATGGGGGTTCGGTTAACGGGAGAGCGACGTGCGATTGATTATCGGCATATCCGGGGCGAGTGGGGCCATATACGGCATTCGGCTGCTGGAAATCCTGCGCGACAATGCCGATGTTGAGACGCATCTCGTGATGTCCCCGGCGGCCAAGATGAATATCGAAGTCGAATCCGCCAAGACGGTAAAAGAAGTCGAGGCGCTGGCCGACGAAGTGCACAACTTCAAGGACATCGGTGCGACCATTGCCAGCGGCTCCTTCCGCACGGCGGGCATGATCGTGGCGCCCTGCTCGATGAAATCCCTATCGGCCATCACCAACTCCTACACCGACAATCTTTTGACTCGCGCCGCCGACGTGGTCTTGAAGGAGGCCCGCCGTCTGGTGCTCATGCCCCGGGAGTCACCCTTGCATGTGGGCCATTGCCGACTCTTGCACGAGGTTGCCTTGATGGGGGCGATTGTGGCGCCGCCCATGCCGGCCTTCTACAACCAGCCGCAAAGCATCGACGATATTGTCAATCATTCGGTAAGCCGGGTGCTCGATCTTTTCGACATCGACTCCGGCGTCGCCAAACGCTGGCCCGGGCAAAAAGAAGCCGTGGAAAAGCCGGACGCATAATGCGGGATGAGACGCGACGGCTCGTGAGCGAATATCTGGACAGTTGCGCGACCATGACACTCGCCACCAGCGGCAAGGATGGCCCCTGGGCAGCGTCGCTGTTTTTCGCCCGCGACGATGATCTCAACCTCTATTTTATTTCCAGCGAGGACACGCGCCACGTCCATGATCTGTCGGCGGACTTCCAGGTCGCGGTGACCGTCAATATGGATTATGGCGATTGGCGAGACATCAAGGGCGTGCAAATGGCCGGCCGCGCGGCGGCGGTGAGCAACGATGATCTGCCCCGCGTAACGGAGTTGTATCTGGCGCGATTTCCGGACGTGCGGGAATTATTGTCGGCGCCCGATGGTCGAGATGATAACGCGGTGTCGGCTAAGTTCGCCGGCAGCCGGTTTTACGTGGTCCGGCCCCTGACCGTCCGCTATATCGACAACACACAGGGTTTTGGTCATCGTGAAGAGTTTTCAGTGGAAGAACAATGAGCGATGACGGGTAAGGGATCGTTGTAATGACGGCGCGAACCATGGTCATCG
>CAYOOG010000024.1:2357-15029 GCA_964405515.1 uncultured Alphaproteobacteria bacterium
GTGGGGCCACGGCGCCGCGCTGGCCCGGCATGGCCGCCAAGTTGGAAGCCGCCATCGGGACGTTTGAGGTTCGCCAGACCGAGGGCCCCGGTCACGCCACGGTTTTGGCGCGCGAGGGCTTGGTCGAAGGCGCCACGCGGGTCATCGCCGTCGGCGGGGACGGCACGGCGTCGCAGGTGGTCAGCGGATTTTTCGAGAATGGTGAGTTGGTGCGCGAAGACGCGGTGTTCGGCCTCATCAATTCCGGTACCGGCGGCGATTTTCGACACAATTTGGGGATTGGTCCGACGCTTGATGAGCAGATCGAGACCATACGGCGGAACCACACCCGGCCCGTCAGCCTGGGTCATGTTCGTTATGTGGGATGGCAGGGCGACCAGCAAGAACGCTACTTCACCGTGATCTGCGCTTTTGGCATCTCAAGCGCCGTGAACAGGGCCGTCAACGACGCGCCACGGTTGAAGCGCTTAGGCGGTGGCCTTGCCTTTGCCGTCTGCGCCGTTAAGACGGTCTTTTCCTATCGCAATCTAAAAGCCCGGCTGGTTTATGGCGGCAACGAACCGGTCGAGGGTGAGATGCTGCTGCTGGCCGCCTGCAACGGGCCCAGGTGCGGCGGCGGCATGCGCCTGGCGCCGGAAGCTTCCGTGGACAGTGACACCTTGGATGTCGTGGTTGCAGGCAACCTTGGCATTCTTGAATGCCTGCGCGCCATCCCGCGCATCTATCGAGGCACGCACCTGAATCTGCCGAAGGTCTCCCTAACGCGGGACACCTGCGTCGAAGCGCTGCCGGGAGATGGGGGCGGGGAGATCATCATCGACACCGATGGCGATCCCATTGGTCACCTGCCTGCCACAATCCGCGCGGTGCCCCAGGCCATAATGGTACTCGCGCCTTAAAGGATTAGGCGACGGCCTTCAGCGGCTTGCCCAGGGCCTCGGCCACGGCGGCGTGGGTGATGGCGTAATGCCAAACGTTGACGCCATGGGCCAGATGCGGGTTCTCGGCGATTGCCTGTTCAGGCCCTTTGGTCGCCAGTTCAATGGCGAAGGGCAGGGTGGCGTTGTTGAGCGCCAGGGTCGAGGTGCGCGGCACCGCCCCCGGAATATTGGTCACGCAGTAATGCACCACGCCTTCTTCCACGTAGGTGGGCTCCTGGTGTGTTGTAGGCCGGCTGGTCTCGAAGCAGCCGCCCTGGTCGATGGAAATGTCAACAACGACCGAGCCCGGGCGCATGGCCCGGATCATATCGCGGGTGACCAGCTTGGCCGCCGCGGCGCCGGGCACCAGGACCGAGCCGATGACCAAGTCGGCGTTGTGCACGTGCTGTTCGATATTGTGCCGGTTGGAATAGACCGTCTTCACGCGGCCCTGGAACCGGGCTTCCAGTTCACGCAGGCGCGCCACCGAATTGTCGAGAATGGCAACGTCCGCGCCCAGGCCCACGGCCATTTGCGCGGCGTTTGTTCCGGCGCTGCCGCCGCCGACGATCACAACCTTGGCCGGTTCCACGCCGGGCACGCCGCCAAGCAACAGACCGACACCGCCTTGGGCCTTTTCCAGGTTGTGGGCTCCCACCTGTATGGACATGCGCCCGGCCACTTCGCTCATCGGGGCCAGGAGCGGCAGGTGGCCGTGCTCGTCGGTCACGGTTTCGTAGGCAATAGCCAAGACGCCGGAGGCTATCAGGGCCTCCGCCTGGGCCGGGTCGGATGCCAGGTGCAGGTAGGTAAAGAGCGTCTGGCCCTGGCGCAGCAGGGCGCACTCTTGGGGCTGGGGCTCCTTTACCTTCACCACCATGTCGGCGCGGGCGAATATTTCCTCTGCGCCGTTCACCAGGGCCGCGCCCACGGCGCTGTATTTCTGGTCGGCGAAGCCGGCGCCGCGCCCGGCGCCTTTCTCGACGATGACCTTGACGCCACGGCGGGTCAGCTCCCGTACGCTGGCCGGCGTCAGGCCGACACGGTATTCGTGGTTCTTGATTTCCCTGGGTACCCCTACGAGCATAACAATCTCCAACTCACAATCTGATCTACTCCCCATATTGTGCCCGAATCCCTGGAAAATGTGCTTGCAAAAATGGGCGGAATTGTCACAAAATCACAAGAATTTTGCGTGATAGTTGATTTGAGTAATAGAATATGCGGATATCCGGAATTGATACGCTAGATCATGCCATTCTGACCGAACTGCAGAAGGACGGGCGCGTGAGCCACACCGCGCTCGCCGAGAAGGTCGGCTTGTCGGTTTCCGCCTGTTTGCGCCGCGTACGAGCGCTGGAGGACAAGGGCGTGATCGAACGCTACGTCGCCATGCTCAATGAAAAGGCCTCCGGCCGGCCGCAGAGCGTCTTTGTGCAGGTCACCCTCGACAGCCAGGAGGTTCACAACCTTGAGGACTTCGAGGCCCGGGTTGTCAGCCGTGCCGAGGTCATGGAGTGCTACCTGATGAGTGGGGACGCGGATTATCTGCTTCGCGTCATCGTGCGGGACGCCGCCGATTACGAAGATCTGCACAGGAATTTTCTGACCCGCCTGCCCCACGTGAATCGGGTGAACTCAAGCTTCGCGCTCAGGACGATCACGCGAAAGACCAACGTTCCCCTCGATTGACCGGAGCGGTTCCCGCAGCCTCCAGAGGGGGCCAACAGCAAAAGAATCGTCCCTGACCCATCGCCGGGCTGGACAATGCTGCAAAGCAGCATTAGAACCTTGGCGCGCGCCACAGCCGGGAGCATATGTCGCTCCAAAAGAACGTTGTTAGCTGCGCGTGCAGTCTTTTTGCTAAATCGAACAGCCCCATCCCAGACTCAGGAATCGAGTCCCGAACGTTAGGAACAAGTAGTATGTCGAAATTGGTTGAGCCCCACGGTGGCGGGCCGCTCAAGCCCCTGCTGGCGCCCGAGGCCGAGCGGGCCGAAGAATTAAAACGGGCCGAGGGCCTGAGGAAAATACCCCTGACCAGCCGCGAGGTCTCGGACGTGCTGATGATGGGCATGGGCGCCTATACACCGATCGACGGGTTCATGGGGGAGGCTGACTGGACCGGCGCTTGCCACGACATGAAACTGAAGAACGGTGCCTTCTGGCCCATCCCCATCACGCTTTCCGCCGAGAAGGAACTGGCCGACCAGGTTCAGATCGAGGAATCGGTTGCGCTGGTGGACGGCGAGAGCGGTGAGATCCTGGGTGTCCTGGAGGTTATGGAGAAATACACGCCCAACAAGGCCTTGGAGTGCGAGCACGTCTTCCGCACAACGGATGAGGCGCACCCGGGCGTGGCCAAGGTCATGGCCCAGGGCGAGGTGAACCTTGCCGGGCGCGTCACCTGCCTGGCCGAAGGCGAGTATCCGGCCAAGTATCCGGATTTATACCTGCGGCCGGCGGAATCGCGCGCGCTGTTCGCTGAAAAAGGCTGGTCCCGGGTGGCGGCGTTTCAGACCCGCAATCCCATGCACCGCAGCCACGAATATCTGGCCAAGATCGCGGTCGAGGTCATGGACGGCGTTTTTGTCCATCAGGTGCTGGGCAAGCTGAAGCCCGGTGACCTTCCCGCCGAAATTCGCACCCAGGCCATTCAGGCCATGATTGACAATTACTTCGTGCCGGGGACGGTGACCCAGGCCGGCTATCCCATAGAAATGCGCTACGCCGGGCCCCGCGAGGCCTTGTTCCACGCGCTGATTCGGCAGAACTTTGGCTGCTCGCACCTGATCGTGGGCCGCGATCATGCCGGCGTCGGCAACTATTACGGCCCTCTCGACGCCCAGCACATTTTCGACACCCTGTGGGAGGGCGCCTTGCTCACAAAGCCCCTTAAAATCGGCATCACTTTCTATTGCGTGAAATGCCACGGCATGGCCACGGACAAGACCTGCCCCCACGAGGCCGAGCACCGGGTCAACATTTCCGGCACACAGCAAAGGGAAATGCTGTCGGAAGGAGCGGATATCCCCAAGGAATTCAGCCGCCCGGAGGTTGTGGAGATATTGCAGGGGTTCTACGCGGGCTCGGACTAGAGCACGTCAAGGTCGAACCGTAGAAAAAGAGAGCCGGGTGATCAACCCAGCTCTCTTTTTCCTAATACCCTCATTTTTCAGGCAGCGGCCTTGGCGGTGTCCGGGCTGATTTTGCGCAATACTTCGGTGACCACGTTTGCCGGGAATCCGCTCTTCTCGATCCCTGGTGAAATCCAGCGTTTGCCTCGGGCCGCGCCCGGCCATAAAATGCGGGCTCGCCAATTGCCGGACAATCCAACGGCGAACGTGGCGGCAGGGAGGAGCATCACCGACATGGCCGAAAGCACAGCCCACCTAGATACCTTTGTGCGCGATAATCTGCCGGCGCCCGGTGAATGGCCCACGCTGACCCTTGATGCGCTCCCCGAATTGGCGGCCATCGGCCCCCGCGTCAATTGCGCGACGGCGCTTCTGGATGCCCAAGCCGCGGCCCGGCCCGACGCCACCGCCATCATCTGTGGTGATCAGATATGGAGCTACGGTGAATTGGCGGAAAAAGCCAACCGTATCGCCAATGTTTTGGTCGAGGATTTAGGTGTTGTGCCCGGCGGCCGGGTCTTCATGCGCACACCCAACAACGCCATGGGCGTGGCCTGCTGGTGGGCGGCCATGAAGGCGGGCGCCGTGATGTGCGCCACCATGCCGCTCTTGCGCTCGAAGGAATTGTCCTTCATTGCCGACAAGGCGCGCATCCCCGTGGCCCTGTGCGACAAGCGCTTGGCCGAGGAAATGGAGGCCACCCTCGAAGCCTCCGACTGCCTAAAACGAGTAATCTATTTTTGCGACGATGGACCGGATTCGCTCGAGACCCTAATGGCGGAAAAGTCCCCCGAATTTGAAAATGTGGATACGGCGGGCGACGACCCCTGTGTCATCTGTTTCACCTCCGGCACGACGGGCCAGCCCAAGGGCTGCGTTCACGCCCATCGGGACGTTTTGGCCATTTGCGAGACCGTCTCCCGCCATGTTGTGCAGCCGACCGCGGACGACGTGTTCGCCGGCAGCCCGCCCATCGCTTTTGCTTTCGGGCTGGGTGCCCTGGTGGCCTTTCCCACCCACGCCGGCGCCTCGACTGTATTTATCGAGCAGTTCTCGCCCCCGGCTCTTTTGGAGGCCATACAGGAACACGGCATCACCACGCTTTTTACGGCTCCCACGGCCTACCGCGCGGTAACCGGTATGCTGGAGGGCTACGACGTTTCCAGTTTGCGCACTTGCGTTTCGGCGGGCGAGACCCTGCCGCTGCCCACCTGGGAGGCCTGGCGCGACGCCACGGGGCTGGAAATTCTTGACGGCATTGGCACGTCGGAGCTGTTGCACATATTTCTTTCGTCTGTGCCCGGCGACGTACGGCCCGGCTCCACTGGCAAAGCCGTGCCCGGGTACGAGGCCAAGATCATTGACGACGACGGCAACGACATCGGCCCGGACGAAGTGGGCCGCCTTGCCGTGCGCGGCCCCACGGGGGTGTCTTACCTGGACAACACGGAAAAACAAACCGGCTACGTGGTCGACGGCTGGAACGTCACCGGTGACGCCTACCTGATGGACGCCGACGGCTACTTCTGGTTCCAGTCGCGCACCGACGATTTGATTATTTCCTCCGGCTACAACATTTCCGGCGAGGAAGTGGAGGCCGTGCTGATTTACTACCCCGAAGTTGCCGAATGCGCCGTCATTGGCGCGCCGGACGAGGACCGTGGCCAGATCGTCAAGGCATATATTGTTTTGGCGGAGGGGGCGGAGGCCGGCGACGATATGGTCAAGGCCCTGCAAGACAGGGTCAAGGCCGACGTCGCGCCTTACAAATACCCCCGCGGCATCGAGTTTATCGACGCGCTGCCGCGTACCGCCACCGGCAAGGTGCAACGCTACCAGCTTCGCAAAATGTCGGGGGGGTAGGGTCTACTTAGAAAAAACCTTGAAGGTGATCATTGTGAAGGTGTCCTTGATGTGGGGCACCTTCTGCACTTTCTCGGCGACGAAGCGGCCCACGTCCGCGTCCGCGTCCAGATAGAACTTGGCGAGAATGTCGTAGTCGCCGGAGACCGAATAGACCTCGGAGGTTTCCTCGATGGTCTCCACCAGTTGGTCGGCAACCTCATAGGTCTTGCCCAACTCACACTTTATCTTCACGAACAGCGGCCGCATGTGGATTCCCTTTCCTTGGCAAACACCATTATTGGCGTTTGCGGATCGGCTTGACCCATCCCACTCCCCCGGCCCAACCACCCGACGAGTGTACCCTTGGGGTGGTTGGGCCGGGGGAGTGGGATGGGTAAGTACGTCACAATATAAAGCAACGCGCGCGCCGTTGCACCCCGGGCGCGCGGCCTCTATCTTCTTGCCGGGGAAGAGGACGGTCCAAGCGGATCACACAAGGGGAAGCCATATGCTGATTCTACAAAGCGCCGCCGGGCTGGTGTTGATGACCTTGATGGCCTGGGGCTTGAGCGAGGCGCGCGGGCGGCTGCCCTGGCGCACCGCCGGGGCGGGTCTGGCCGTGCAACTGCTGTTGGCGGTTCTGCTCTTGAAACTGCCGCTATTCGCCGAGATTTTCGTCTGGCTCAACCGCGCCGTACTGGCTTTGCAGGAGGCCACCGCCGCCGGCACCAGCTTCGTCTTCGGCTACTTGGCTGGCGGCCCGGCGCCCTACGAGATCAGCTACCCGGCCAGCAGCTTTATCTTGGGATTCCAGGCCCTGCCTCTGATTCTAGTGGTCAGCGCCCTGGCGGCGCTGCTGTTCCATTGGCGGGTACTGCCCGCCGTGGTGAAGGGTTTTTCCTGGGGCCTGAAGCGCAGCCTGGGTGTCGGTGGGGCAGTGGGTGTGAGCGCCGCGGCGAATGTATTTGTCGGCATGGTCGAAGCGCCGCTCCTGGTACGGCCCTATTTGGCGGCGCTCAGCCGCAGCGAAATGTTCATGGTCATGACCTGCGGCATGGCCACGGTGGCGGGCACGTTGATGGTGATTTACGTCACCGCCATCGGATCCCTGGTGCCCGACGCGGCCGGGCACATTCTGACCGCCTCGCTTCTGTCGGCTCCGGCGGCCATCATGATCGCCAAGATCATGGTGCCCGGCGACGGCACCTTGACCGAGGCGCCGACCCTGGACGGCGGTGGTGCGCGCACGGCCATGGACGCGATAACCACCGGCACCACCCAGGGCATGGCGCTTTTGATCAACGTCGTTGCCATGCTGGTCGTGTTGGTCGCCCTGGTGGCGCTCGCCAATATGGTGCTCGGGCTCTTCCCGGACCTATCCGGCGCGCCGCTGACGCTGGAGCGCATGCTCGGCTGGCTGCTGGCGCCGCTGGCCTGGATCATGGGCATTCCCTGGGCCGAGGCCCAGGCCGCCGGAAATCTCCTCGGTGTCAAGATCATGCTCAACGAGGTGATCGCCTATTTTCAGATGGCGGCGCTTCCCGAGAGCACGTTAAGCGCGCGCTCCCATCTCATAATGACTTACGCGCTCTGTGGCTTCGCTAATTTCGGCAGCCTCGGCATTATGATCGGCGGCCTGGCGACGGCGGTGCCGGAGAAGAGAGACGAAGTCGTCGGGCTCGGCCTCAAGTCCATCGTCTCGGGCACGCTCGCTTGTTGCATGACCGGTGCCATCGTCGGCGTCATCGGATAAGAACTGTGCTAAGGAGCGTTTCGATTTTGGAAAGTGAGCAAACGCGAATATGACCGAGACGGTTGTCATTGTGGGGGCGGGGCACGCCGGCGGGCACGCCGCGAGTGCGTTGCGCGCTCAAGGCCATGAAGGCGGGATTATCATCCTGGGAGAGGAGCCCTACGTTCCCTATGAGCGGCCGCCTCTGTCCAAGCAGTTCCTGGCCGGTGAGCTGGAACAGGAACGCACCTATTTGAAGTCCGCCGGGTATTATGCTGAAAAGGACATCGACCTACGTACGGGCACGCGGGTGGCGGCCATCGACCGCGAGGCCCGGACTGTTACCTGCGAGGGTGGCGACCCAATAGCCTACGACAAATTGATCCTGGCCACGGGCAGCCAGGTGCGCAAGCTGCCGATCCCCGGCGCCGATCTTGGCGGCATTCATTACCTGCGCACCATCGACGATGTACTCGGCATTCGCGCCGACTTGAAAGCGGATGCCAAGCTGGTTGTTGTCGGCGGCGGTTACATCGGGCTTGAAGTGGCCGCCGTGGCGGTTAAGGCCGGAGCCGCCGTGACCGTTCTGGAAATGGAAGAGCGCGTCATGAAGCGCGTCGTGGCCAAGGAGATTTCCGACTTTTATGATTCCGTCCATAGGGCGGAAGGCGTCGACATACGGCTGGAAACCGGCGTCACCGCCTTCGAGGGTGAGGGCCGCGTGGAACGTGTTATCACCGGTGACGGTGGGGCCTTGGAAGCGGATCTGGTTGTGGTTGGTGTCGGCATTGCACCGGTTACGGAACTGGCGGAAGCGGCGGGGCTGGCTGTCGACGACGGCATCGTGGTCGACGAATTCTGCCGTACGGGCGACGAAAACATTTACGCCATCGGTGATGCGACCAACCACCCGAACGGTTTGCTCGGCAAGCGCCTGAGGCTCGAATCCGTGCAGAACGCCGTCTCCCAGGCGGCGACGGCGGCGGCGGCAATTTGCGGCAATCCCCGTGAGTACAGCGAAATTCCCTGGTTCTGGTCCGACCAGTATGACCTAAGTCTGCAGATTGCCGGTCTGTCCGAACCCGGGGACGATGTTGTCTTGCGGGGCGATCCGGCGACCCGCAGTTTTTCCGCCGCCTACTTGCGCGACGGCGTTCTGGTGGCGCTGAACGCCGTCAACAGCCGACGCGACTTCAACCAGGCCAAGCGTGTAATCGCCAAGAATATCTCACCGGACCGCGCCCGCCTTGCCGACCCGGAAGTGGCCTTAAAAGAACTTTAAAGTTCAGCGACCGCCGCGTGCAGTCGCAATAGATCCGGGACCGTTTCCGGGGGACGCCGACCGCAGCTATCAGCCGAAATCGATTGCGCCGCCAGGCAGCAGATATAGCACCAGCGCCTCGCCGCCGCTGACCGTCGGATAGTGGGCGGAGCCTGGACCGTAGACGCACCAGCCGGCGCCGTAACCGTCGAACTCGGCACTGTCCGTGATCGGCATGACCATATCGATCTCACCGTTAGGGTGGCTGTGGTGGGGGCCCTTCAGGTCGGTCATGTGCACTACGTCCACGGAGAAATCGGCGGTCTCGTCCGACGGTTTGATGACCCGGCCATACTTGATGCCGCTGGCTTCACGCTCGCACATCCAGCCGGCTTCTATACCTGCGTGACAGGCGGCGCGAATGGCCTCAAAGGTCTCGCCGCCCGCCGGAAAATTGGCGTCCAATTCAGCTTCTAGTGCCTTGTCGACAGGCTTGCCCCTGATAGCCTCGGTGACCTGAGTGACCAGGCCCTGGAATTGTTCCTTGTCCATGGCTCCCCTTTCTTTCCAACGTTCAAGCGTTGGCCGCGCCTCAGGCGATGGCGCGCGTCTCTCCTTCAACCGTCATTACTTTTTTTTTGAGCATTTCTTCCGCGTCTGCGAGCAAGGCCGCCCACTCCTCGGCCCAGCCGATGCCTTCTTCCTCGGGGATGGTGCCGGCGCTGGCGTCGTGTTCGGCCACTTCGCCGATCCGGGTGGCGCCCAATTCGCTCAGAATCTTGTCGAACTTGTGGCCGCCGAAGCAGTAGGTGGTGTCATAGGTGGAATCGCCGAGCGCGAAGACGCCATAGGCGACATCGGACATGTCGGGCTTATTGTTCACCAGGTCCTGGTAAACGCCCTTGGAATTGTCGGGCACGTCGCCCTGGCCGTAAGTGGAGGCGCAAATGAGAAAAAGTCCACCGCCCTCGAATACGGCGGCGGTGAGACCGTCCATGGCCTTGTTCTCGACCTCGTGACCTTCGCCCTCAAGGGCGTCGCTGATTTCCTCAGCCACTTCCTCGGCGGTGCCGGTCATGGTGCCGGAAAGAATGGTCAGGCGGCTCATAGGGTTGTTCTCCAGGTTCGAAGGCAAAGAATATAATGCAAATGGCTGAAAGGGACAAGCACTATATTGCATGTTCACCTTGTCTGGTGTATTGTCGGGTTCCAAGTGCCATCGAGGAAGGCCAGAGCAGCCATGACAAGGCCCAAAGAGACATCAGCACCCGCCGTCAACGGGAATCCCGAGGGGTACCTCAAGGCACTGGGTGATCGTGTGCGCAGCGCCCGCGCCCGGCGCGGCATGACGCGCAAGATTCTGGCGCGGGATTCCGGGGTCTCGGAGCGATATCTCGCGCAATTGGAATCGGGCCAAGGCAATATTTCCATTGTGCTCCTGCGTCAGGTGGCCCAGGCCATGAGCCTGCCGGTGGCTGAACTGGTTCGCGAGGACGGCGAACGGCCAGTGGAAATCACCTTGATCATGCAGTTGCTGGAGCGTCTCACACCAGAGGAACTTTCCGAATCCTACGGCATCTTCGCCGGCCATTATGGCGACGTCGTGGATGGCCAGCGCGCCTCGCGCATTGCCCTCGTGGGTTTGCGCGGCGCCGGGAAAACCACTCTGGGCGCGGGTTTGGCGAAGCATCTGGGGGTGCCCTTCGTGCAAATGGCCGGCGAGATCGAGCAGGCATCGGGCATGAGTCTGAGTGAAATATTCTCGCTTTCGGGGCAGGCCGCCTATCGCCGCTGGGAGAAGCGGGCGCTGGAGCGCGTCTTTGAAGAACACCCCAAGGCGGTGATCGAGACCGGCGGAAGTTTGGTCTCAGAGCCGGCAACCTATGGCCTGCTGCTGGATGCCTGTTTCACGGTCTGGGTCAAGGCCAGTCCCGACGAGCACATGGCCCGCGTGGTCGCCCAAGGCGACACCCGGCCGATGGCCGGCAGTGCCGAGGCCATGGAAGATCTGCGGCAAATTCTGGAAGGCCGAGGCCGGCTCTACGCCACCGCCGACGTCAGTATCGATACCTCGGACAAAAGCGCCGAGGGGAGCCTGGCCGAACTCATCGATCTGCTGCCTGAAGAGCTGGAGCAGGGCCTGAAGAGCAGTTGAATCGGGGACTTCGACGGGTATTCCGGGTGAATTAAAGCAGAATAATGCTTTTCTGCTTTACAACATGCATTATAATACCTATTATCCTTGCCGCCACCCGCAATCCCGGCGTTTACGCCGAACTTTGCCAAAGTGAGAGCCATGATCAACTTCGAGACCCGTCCCGACCGCTACAATCATTGGAAGTTGGATTTCGACGGTCCAGTCGCCACCCTGACCATGGACGTATCAGAGGATAAACCCCTGGTCCCGGGTTACGAGTTGAAGCTGAACTCCTACGACCTGTCGGTGGATATCGAGCTCTACGACGCCATCCAGCGGCTGCGCTTCGAGCATCCGGAAGTGGCTAGCGTCATCCTGACCTCGGGTAACGAACAGATTTTCTGCGCCGGCGCCAACATCCGCATGCTCGGCCAGTCGAGCCACGCCCATAAGGTCAACTTCTGCAAGTTCACCAACGAAACCCGCATGGGCATCGAGGACGCCACGGAAAATTCCCACCAGTCTTACATCGCCGCGGTCAACGGCCCCTGCGCCGGCGGCGGCTATGAACTGGCCATGGCCTGCGACTACATCATTCTGGTGGACGACGGCAATTCCACGGTCTCGCTTCCCGAGGTGGCTTTGCTTGCGGTACTGCCCGGCACCGGCGGGCTGACCCGCCTGACCGATAAGCGCAAGGTGCGCCGCGACCGCGCCGACGTCTTTTGCACGGTAGAGGAAGGCGTCAAGGGCAAACGCGCCATCGAGTGGGATCTGGTGGACGAGCTGGCGCCGCGCTCGGAACTGGCCGAGGTGGCCAAGAAGCGCGCGCTTGAGTTCGCCAAGAAGAGCGATCGCCCGGCTGATGCCAAGGGCATCGAACTGCCAGCCCTTGATGTTACTTACCACGGCGACAGCGTGACCTACTCCACCATATCCGTGGAAATCGATCGCGAACGCCGGGTCGCTGAAATTACCGTCAAGGCACCGACCGAGGCACCACCCCAAAAGGTCAAAGACATCCACGCCCAGGGCGCCGATTTCTGGCCGCTTCGTTTCGCCCGCGAACTGGACAACATGATCCTGCATCTGCGCCTCAACGAGCAGGAAGTGGGCACGCTCGCCATCCGCACCGAGGGTGACGCCGATCTGGTGGCCGCCGCCGACAAGGCACTCGTGGACAATCAAAACGATTGGCTGGTGCGCGAGATCATTCTTTATCTGAAGCGCACCCTGAAGCGTGTCGACGTGAGTTCGCGCTCTATCATGGCGCTCATCGAGCCGGGAAGCTGCTTCACGGGAACGCTCTTTGAACTGGCGCTGGCCGCCGACCGCATTTACATGCTCGACGGCCAGTTCGAGGGAGACAACCGCCCGCCCGCCACCGTTCGCCTGACGCCCAATAATTTCGGCTTCTATCCCATGGGCAACGGTCTGACGCGGCTGGAGACGCGCTTCCTCGACGACCTCCGACGCGAGCTTCGCAAAGATCATCGGCGGCGTGATGATCGTGTGCCAGTACCCGAGGATGAGCGCGTGCACCCGGTTGTCCTCCAGCCCGAGCTTGATCGTGTTCCGGTAGGTCGACGGTGGCTCGCCGCCCGTGATGTCGACGGGATTGCCGGCCGCGCCGAACGGCG
>CAYOOG010000024.1:15039-23683 GCA_964405515.1 uncultured Alphaproteobacteria bacterium
CGCTTCCTCGACGACCTCCAGTCCGTCGACGCCGCCAACAAGCGCATGGGCGAGGACTTGGATGCCCAGGCGGCGGACCAGGCCGGCCTCGCCACCTTTATTCCCGACGATATCGATTGGGAAGACGAAGTACGCATTGCCTTGGAGGAGCGGGCCGGATTTTCACCCGACGCCCTGACCGGCATGGAGGCCAGTCTGCGCTTCGGCGGGCCGGAGACCATGGAAACGAAAATATTCGGGCGGCTGACCGCCTGGCAGAACTGGATATTCCAGAGACCGAACGCGGTCGGCGAAGACGGCGCGCTGAAACTGTACGGCACTGGCAAGCGCAGTGATTTCAACAAAGGCCGCGTCTAAGCGGCCGCGAAAAAAATGGCCGGTGTTTGAGCGGCAAGGAGTTTGGAAAAGATGGCAATCGACTTTAGTGAACTGATCCCCAACAACGTTGATCTTAGCGGGAACCGCCGCCTGCAGCGCGCGCTCGAGCACTGGCAGCCCAAGTACATTGACTGGTGGCGGTCCATGGGGCCCGACGGTTTCACCGAAAATGACGTCTACCTACGCACGGCCACTTCGGTCGACGCCAAGGGTTGGGCCACCTACGGCGCCGTCAAGATGCCCGAATACCGCTGGGGCATTTTCCTCGCCGACAAGGTGGAGAATCGCACCATAGGTTTCGGCGACCACGTGGGAGAGCCCGCCTGGCAGGAAGTTCCGGGCGAGCACCGGGCAACGCTCAGACGCCTGATCGTTACGCAAGGCGACACGGAACCGGCGTCGGTCGAACAGCAACGCCGCCTCGGTCTTATCTGCCCGTCGCTTTACGACATGCGGAACCTGTTTCAGGTCAACGTGGAGGAAGGCCGCCACCTCTGGGCCATGGTCTATCTCCTTCACGCCTACTTTGGCCGCGATGGCCGCGAGGAAGCGGAGGCCATGTTGGAGCGCCACTCCGGTGACCCGGATAATCCGCGCATCCTCGGCACCTTTAATGAGCCGGTCACGGATTGGCTGTCGTTCTTCTGCTTTACCTATTTCACCGACCGCGACGGCAAGTATCAGTTGAAGATGCTGGCCGAGAGCGGTTTTGATCCCTTGTCGCGCACTTGTAACTTCATGCTGACCGAGGAAGCTCACCACATGTTCGTGGGCGAAACCGGCCTGGGCCGGGTCATCAAGCGCGCGGCAGAGGTCATAAATGAAAAGAAGACGACCGATCCGGATCAGGTTCGCGCCGCCGGCGCCATCGATCTGGAAACGGTGCAGAAGTACATCAATTTCTGGTTCTCATCGTCCGTCGATCTGTTTGGCGCGGACATTTCCACCAACGCCGCCAGTTACTTCGCCAACGGCTTGAAGGGACGTCCCGACGAATCCCGTTACGATGATCATGTCTGCCTTGAGGAAATCTGCGTTATGGAAAAACCAAGCGCCGACGGCATGTCCATCGAGACGGAAGAAATCGCCATGCGCAACGCCATGAACGATGTCGGCCGCCAAGCTTACATCAAGGACTGCGAAATCGGCGTCAAGCGCTGGAACCGTGCCTTGTCCAAGGCCGGTGTGGATTTTGAATTCGAGCTTCCCAACCAGCGCTTCAACAGAAGCGTCGGTACTTGGGAAGGCTTCCATTTCGACATCGATGGCACGCCCCTGAGCGCCGAAGACTTCGCCGCCAACAAGGATCAATGGTTGCCGAGTGATTCCGACCGCGACTACGTCAGTTCATTGATGGTTGCGGTGACCGAGCCCGGCAAGATGGCGGCCTGGATCGCGCCTCCGGATCGCGGCATCAACAATCTGCCGGTGGAATACGAATACGTCCATATCTAGACCACTCCGTCCCCACTTAGTTGCGTAATGCGTATCGGGCCGGTTGGAATGCCCCTCATTCCACCGCCGGCCCCAATAACAATAAGAAAGTAATCAGCCTTGCCCTGACAGGCGAACGGCCCGGCCTTAATTAAGGCGGGCCGTTTTTTTTGTGCCGACCGAGGCCTGCCCGGATCCCCCTCAAAAACTTGCGCCCGGCAGTTTCAGGAACTCAATCTCTTCCTCCGTGCTCTCCCGGCCGAGGATTTCGTTGCGGTGGGGAAAGCACCCGAACTGGGCGACAATCTGCTGGTGGCGCACGGCGTAGTCCAACTGAATCTTGATACCGAGACCGTGGAACAGTTGCACGGAGCGGTCCTGGTCGACCGAGTTTTCGCTGTGCTCGAAGGGCAAATACAAAAAGCAGCGCTGCACGGGCAAGAGCTGAGCATCAAAATTCCGCGCGAGAGCGGAATCCGCCACCTGCCGGGCCATGGCATCGGTCTCGAAGGCCTTTGGCGTACCCCGGTACATATTGCGCGGAAATTGATCCAGCATCAGGATCAAGGTCAGGCAACCCTCGGGCGAAGCCTCTAATTGCTCCAAGTGGCCACCGGCGGCGCGTTCGTAATCATGCTCGAACAGCCCGGTGATTTCCTTGTCGAAGGCCTTGTTGGTCTTGAACCAGACCTCACGCCTCTGACCAAAGGCGGGGCTCTCCCGGTCGCCAAACCAAAACGATATAACGCGATTGGCAAGATCGTTCGTGGGGCTGTCCGCAGATTGCATGTCGGGGGCTGAACTTTAGGGGATCAATGGCAGGGGCCGCCATTATGATCGCCGAAGCGCGGGTTCGACAAGCCCCAAGGGGCGAGTTAATCTACATAGGCGGGAAGGAGGCGGCGCTGGAAAATCTATTTGACCTGTCGGGCTTGCAGGCAACCATGTCCGAAATGGGCCGCTGGTTCTCGGACAATATTCTGGTGCCCGGCAGCCTCTGGCAGACAATTTATATTCTGGCCGCCTTCGTCGTTGCGGCGCTCGGCGCGCCCAAGCTGCGATCATGGTTGAAAGAGCGCAACCAGGGCGACTGGTCGGACAGCCAATACCGCGGCTTTATCGAGGCTTGCCTCGACCTCATGCTGCCGGCCATATGGATGGTGCTTTCCTGGGTCGCCCTCATGGTGCTGAGCCAGTCCGCCATGCCCTTGCAGCTTATCAAGGCGGCAGTCAGCTTGCTCACCGCCTGGGTCGTGATACGCCTGTTCTCGGCCCTGATCCGCGATCCCGGCTGGTCGCGCCTGATCGCCATATCGGCCTGGACCATCGCCGCACTCAATATCGTCAATCTCCTGACGCCCACCGTGGCGCTCATGGACAGCATCGCCCTCAACCTGGGCGACTTGCGGGTTTCGCTCCTGGGTGTGTTCAAGGGCGTGGTCATTCTGGCGTTTCTGCTGTGGCTGGCCTCGCTCGCGTCCCAATTGCTGGAGCGGCGCATCAAGGCCATGCCCAACCTGACGCCTTCGGTGCAGGTGCTGTTCTCCAAGCTCCTAAAAATTACGCTTATTACCATCGCCTTCGTCGCTGCGCTCAACAGCATCGGCATCGACCTCACCGCTTTTGCCGTGTTCAGCGGCGCCGTCGGCCTCGGCATCGGTTTTGGCCTGCAGAAGGTGGTCTCGAACCTGTTGAGCGGCGTCATTCTGCTGCTCGACCGCTCGGTCAAGCCCGGCGACGTCATCGTGGTCGGTGAAACCTACGGCTGGATCAATTCCCTCGGCGCCCGGTATGTCTCGGTTGTCACCCGCGACGGCATTGAGCACCTGATCCCCAATGAGGAACTCATCGGCAACCGGGTGGAGAACTGGTCCTATAGCAACACCCTGGTGCGGCTGCGTATTGGTGTCGGCGTTTCTTATGGCTCGGACCTGCGCAAGGCGAGGGAACTGGCGCTGGAGGCGGCGACGGTGCCGCCCCGCGTTCTCGCCGACCCGGCGCCTACCTGCCTGCTCATGGGTTTCGGTGATAGTTCCGTTGATCTCGAACTTCGAGCCTGGATCAGGGATCCGCAAAACGGCGTTTCCAACATCAAGAGTGAAATCAGGTTTGCCATCTGGGACAAGTTCAAGGACGGCGGTATCGAATTTCCCTTCCCGCAGCGGGATGTGCATTTGTCGGCGGATGCGCCGGTGCCTGTGCGTCTGCAGCCGGAAACAGAGTAAAGGCTCTAGTTCAACCCTTCGAGAATCTCCGGGTAGTAACACATGTAGCCATCCCCGCAGAGTTCGGGCTTGCCCCGGAAGTTCCTGGCAAAACGCATGAAGTCATCACGGTCGGCGGTGGCCATTTGCTCCAGGGCGGCCTTGACCATCTGCACGCTCTTCAGCTTGCGCTCGGTGTTCGCCTCCCGGCCGACGATCTTCACCGCGCCAACGCCCGATGCCGCCAGTTCGGCCAGGGCGCAAAGGGCGCAGGGGCCGTAGGGGAAGCCATCCTCTGTAACCGAAAAACCGCAACCGAATTTGAACCAGGCCCAGCGTTCGTAGTCGCTCTCATTGTCGGCCAGCGCCGCGGCCTCCGCCACCCCGATGTCCGCCCCGTCCCAGCGGACCGTCGTGCGGTCATATTTGTCCATGCATATGGGCCCGCCCAAGTTCCCGGGCAGATGGATGGTATGGCACAGACCTTCCTCGAACAGGCAACCGTCGTTGAGGCCGAAAACTTCGAATTCCAGGGATGGTTGGGCGCGCGCCATGGCGGCGGCTTCGGCCAGGGTGACGGCGCGGGGCAGGATGATGCGGCGGGCGCCGAGCCCGGCATAAAAGGCGGCCGCTTGGCTGTTGTGGCAGGCGGCGATGGAGCTGATGTGGATGTCCAGGCTTGGCGCTCCGGCGTGAACGGCGGCGACGACCGTCGGGTCACCGATGATCACGGCGCCGCCGCCGAGGCCATGGAACCGGATCGCCAACTGGACAAGATCGGCGACCTGCCGGTCGGAATAATGTTGGGCGTTGAGAGCGAGCGCCACGCACCGGTCGAGCGCTCCCGCCGTTTCGACCACTCTGCCAAGCTCATCGAAGTCCGCCAGATTTCCGGCAATCCTTCTGTTCACGCTGCCGCTGCCATGCTTTTCGAGCCACTCCGGCGGCACGAATCCGCAATAGAATTCATCGGCCCCGGCCTCGGCCAGGGGCCGTACTTCAGTGGCCCGGCTAAGCGGTGCGACGATTCTCATTCCAGTCTCCGGCAAAGATGACGCGGTTTACCGAGCCGCCTTGGACGGCGGCAAGAAGCGCCTGCTCCATGGTGCTGCCATGGCGGTAGAAAATTGTGTTGCCCCGTTGAAAGGTGTGCAGATCAGTCCTTGCCGCCGGGGCCGGGCGGGACAAATCGCTGATGTAGGTTAGGCACTGCTTGCGGCAGCCGTGGTGCAAGGTAAAGCTTTCGGCGCCCGACAGGTGCAGGGATCCGATCTGGCAGACCCGCCCCTTGGTGGCGTAGCCGAAGGGTGCGTGCACGGCCAATTCCATATCCGTGGGGCCGAAGTCGCTGGACTCGGCAAAGGGTGGCACGTCCAATTCCAGGCGGCCCACCCCGAACCTGGCTAGCAGGTCCTGAAATCCACGGCTGTAAACACCGTGCTTGCTAAGGCGTGTCCATACCGGCGCCGGCAGCCTCGGATCCTTGATCATTTTGCAAAGCTGCCGTCCGGCCACCGGCCTTAGTCCGGGGTAGTCCTCTTGCAAGAGCCGCAGCACACCCCAATCATTGACGGTTATTTCCGTCCCGTCCGGCAGCAGTTGAAACAATGAGCCGAGCCGCTTCATGCCGTCGTCGCCAACTTGCGGGGTCAACAAGGCCAACTCCATGCCCGCCGCCTCGCTGGCCGCCAGGGCGCGCTTCAGGGATTCCCGGTCCGGGATCAGCCGTTCGCAGAATTCGTTGCCGAAATGCAGGCGATCGAAGGCCCGTCCGTCCAGTAACGCCGCCATGGGTGGCGCCCCCCAACCCAAGCCCGACAACTGATCAGCCGCCCCGCGGCCCTTGCGGCCCAGGGCCTCGATCAGACCCGCATCGCACAGGGTAAGGGCGATTTCGAGGGCGGTGTTGGGTTTTGGCGGGCTCTTCAAGTCTTCCATCTGCCCCCCGGCAGGGTATTGTTTTCGGGTATTCTGCGGCGCCTCAGCCGTAACAGGCCCCAGAGAACGGCAAGAGCGTACTTTTGACCTTGATTGCGATCAATGCCGCTGGGCAGCCGCCCGCCTGATAATTATAATTGCATAACTGCGTGCGCCAGACAGGAATGAGACCATGGAATCCGAAGGCACGACGGCGGCTTCGCCCGCGACAACGCTCGGCCGCGTGATGGCACCGCTGCCCCTGGCCCCGCTTGGCCCGGCGGCGCGCTTGGCCCTGCGCCTTATGGAATGGCGTCACCCCGGCGCGGGAAGCCGGCTCGAGGGCCTCGACGGACAGAGCATCGCCCTTGATGCCCGGGAGTTGCCGTTTGTTGTAATTCTCGAATTTCGCGGCGCCCAGCGCGAGATCAGGGTGGTTCGCAGCCTTGAGGAAGAGGCGCAACCGGTCACGGCGACGATCAACGCGCCCCTGGCGGTGCTGATGGATCTGGCGGAAGGTCGAATCGACGGCGACGCCCTGTTCTTTAGCCGCGATCTCGTGATTGAGGGCGAAACCGAGGCCGTGGTGGCGCTGCGTAACGCCCTGGACGGCGAGGAAATCGATCTGGTCAGGGACATGCTGAGCCCGTTGGGTCCCTTGGCGGGCCCGATCGCCGGGCCGCTTTCAAATGCCGTGGCCTGGGCGGCGGGACGGCGTCCGTGAGCCAGCCGGCCCCCGATCAAGAAATAGAACTGGTCTGTCCGGCGGGAACGCCGGCGGCGTTGAAGGCGGCCGTCGATGCCGGCGCCGATACGGTCTATCTCGGATTTCGTGACGAGACCAACGCCCGCAACTTTCCCGGCCTCAATTTCACGCGCCAGGAACTGCACGAGGGGTTGGCTTACGCCCACGCGCGGCAGGCGAAAATCTATCTCGCGGTTAATACATTCCCCACCGCCGGCAACCCCGTTCCCTGGCACCGCGCCGTGGAAGATGCGGCCAAGGCGGGCGTGGACGCGGTCATCCTGGCCGACATGGGTCTTTTGGACTACGCCCAGCAGCGCTTTCCCCAACTGCGCCGCCACCTGTCGGTTCAAGCCTCCGCCGCCAACACGGAATCCATTCGCTTCTATACCGAGCAATTCGACGTCAAGCGCGTCGTTTTGCCACGGGTCCTGAGCGTCGAGCAGATCGCCTATATCAATCGGTCCGTCGATGTGGAGACGGAGGTCTTCGCCTTCGGTGGGCTTTGCGTCATGGCCGAGGGGCGTTGCGCGCTTTCTTCTTACGCCACGGGTGAATCCCCCAACCTGAACGGCGCCTGCTCGCCGGCGGCGCACGTGCGCTTCGAGCGGCGCGGAGATTCCATGGTCACGCGCCTCGGCGATTTCACCGTAAACGTGGTCGGTGCCGGCGAGGACGCGGGCTACCCCACCCTGTGCAAGGGCCGGTTCGCCGCCGCCGGGCATGAAGGTTATCTGTTCGAGGAGCCGACCAGCCTGAACGTCATGACCATGCTGCCGGAACTGGCGGCGGCCGGGGTTTCGGCATTGAAGATCGAAGGCCGCCAGCGCGGCAGAGCTTATGTAACGAATGTGGTCAGCGCCTTTCGCCGGGCGCTCGACGCTTTCCATGGCGGTGCGCCGGTGCCCGAGATCGATCTGGCCGGGCTGACCGAGGGCGGGCGCGAGACCAGCGGCGCTTACCGGAGGGACTGGCGATGACCGGCAAGCTCAGCCTAGGGCCGCTGCTGTTCAACTGGCCGGCGGATGAGACGCGGGACTTCTATTTCCGCATCGCCGACGAGGCCGCCGTCGACGTGGTCTACCTGGGTGAAGTGGTGTGCAGCAAACGCGCGCGTTTCTTCGCGCCCCACCTGGCCGAAGTCATGACGCGCCTTAAGGCGGCGGGCAAAGAGGTTGTCCTCTCGACGCCGGCGCTGGTGATGGGCAGCGCGGATATTGACGTGATCCGTGATCTGGCTGATCGGAAGGAGGCGCTGGTCGAGGCCAATGACGTCGCCGCGATCAGTCTGATGGACCGGCGGCCCCACGTGGTCGGCCCTTACATCAATACCTATAACGAGGGCACGCTCGGATTCCTCGTTGAACACGGCGCCGTGCGTCTTGTGCTGCCGGTGGAAATGCCGGCAGCCGCCATGGCCGCCGTTGCCGGATTCCCGCCCATAGAGCTTGAAGTGCAGGTCTTCGGGCGTCTGCCGCTGGCCCTCTCGGCACGCTGCTATCACGCCCGCGCGGCCGGCCTGACCAAGGACGGCTGCCAGTTCGTCTGCGCCGCCGATCATGATGGCATGGCCGTGGAAACCCTGGATGGCGATCCTTTCCTGGCGGTCAACGGCACTCAGGTGCTTTCCAGCACTTATGTTGAAATGTCCGGCAAGCTTTCACAGATGGCCGCCGCCGGGATCAGCCATTTTCGCCTTTCGCCGCAGGTTGGCGATATGGTGGCCGTTGCCGGCAGTTACCAAAGCTTGCTGCACGGCCATATCGGCGCCGAAGAGGCAGCACAGCAGATTCAGTTGGCCATGCCCGAAGCGCAATTCTCCAACGGATATTATTTCGGTCTGGAAGGCGCGGCCCATGTGGAGCACCACGAAGGCGCGCCCGAACAGGTTGCTTGACCGGCGGCCGGGGCCCTAGGGTCCAGACTCATTAAATCCACCATATGACTGTGACAACGATGCACAGGG
>CAYOOG010000025.1:0-23330 GCA_964405515.1 uncultured Alphaproteobacteria bacterium
GGGCCAATGGTACAAATTTGGCGTGACACGGAAAAAAATTGGTTTTGCGGTGCCCAATTCAGGCGCCCAACCCCTCTATGGTATGTTGAGTGGAAGTGTCTTTGACCGTGAGTGGGTTTTCATGAGCGAGTTTGCCTCGCATTCGCAAAAGAATGAGTCCGGCGCGGCTGCGCGCGGTGGCTTGGTCGCGCGGATTTTTGCCCGCTACAACGAGGCGCTGGTGCGCTACCTGTCGGGCAAGCTCAAGAGCGAGGCGTCCGCCCGCGAGGTGGCGCAGGAGGCCTATATTCGCCTGATCGGCGTGGAGCATTTGGAAGAGGTCCAAAATCACCGGGCTTATCTCTACAAGACCGCGTCGAACCTTGCCCTGGAAAGGCTGAAAAAGCGCCGCCGCGGATTGGTCGACGTCAACAGCGAGGCCGTCGAAAGTTTGGAGATCGAATGCACGCGGCCTTCGCCGGAGAACATCGCTTACCAGAGGTCCAGGGTGCGCCACCTGATGACGGCGCTCGATGAACTGCCGCCCAAGTGCGCCCGGGTATTTGTGATGCACCGTTGCGCCGACATGACCTACGCCGAGGTTGGCCGGGCCTGCGCCATCTCGGAAAGCATGGTGAAGAAATACATTATCAAAGCGCTGGCGCACTGCCGCGAACGCATGAAGCCATACGATTAGAACCATGACCGATAAACGCAAAATAGAGAACTCCCTGGCGGCCATCGCCGCCGAATGGCACCTGCGCATGAGCGCGGACCGTGTCTCCACGGCGGACAAAGTGGGCTTTAGTGAATGGTTCAACGCTTCGCCCGAGAACCTGCGTGAATTTGCCGAAATCAGCACGCTTTGGGGCGGATTCGAAGGCTTTGAGGAAGATTTCCTGGCCCGCTATGCCCCCGCCGAAGCTGCACCCGAGGTTGTCGAGCTTTACCCCGGCACGGGGGCGGGCTCCGGATGGGAATTGGGCGCCTCAAGAAGGTCTTGGTGGGCCGGTGGGTTGGCCGCGGCGGCGTCCATATTGCTGATTGTCGGTATTGTCGTGTCTAACTTGCCCGAGCCGTTGCACGGCGCCGTCTACCGTACCGCCAAGGGCGAACGACAGACCTATCAATTGCAGGACGGCTCCAGCCTCACGCTCAACACCCAATCCCTGGTTACGGTCCAAATGACGGACAACGAGCGCCGCCTTGTTCTGAGGCAAGGCGAGGCCATCTTCGACGTGACAAAGGACGCGGCGCGGCCCTTCCTGGTCGAAGCAGGCGGAAGGACGGTGCGTGCTATCGGCACCCGTTTCAACGTTGCGCAGAAGGGTGATGAAATCCTGGTGACGGTTTTGGAAGGCGTGGTGCATGTTACGGCTAAGGAGGCGCAGGGAGCAGCTCCGACGGCTCCGGCGGCCGAGCTAACCGTGGGCGAGCAACTGGTCTACGGCGATTCCAGCGCATCGGAAAAAGAATCTGGCGTCGACGTGGAAACGGTCACCGCCTGGCGTAATGGCGAGCTTATTTTCGATAGCCAGCCCTTGAGAACCGTGATCGCCGAGTTCAACCGCTACAACGACGGCATCATTGTCATTGGCGGCCCCACGCTCGGTGATGTGACCGTGAGCGGTACGTTCGACATTAATGATACGGCCGCGCTCATTCCCGCCCTTGAGCAGATTACCGGCGTGCGCGCCGTAGCCGTCGCCGGCAAGGTCATGCTGCTGCTTCCAGGCGACGCAGGCTAATTAATCGGGTTTCCAATTAATCGAAGCATTTTTTTTGAGCTCATGGTGCCCGATTTAACCTCCCATCCCCTCTTAGATCATGAACCGGCCCGGGCCACGCGCCCGGTATTGGCATTGACTCTAAAAAAGTTATGGGGGGTTGTGCCTTTTGAAAACTTCATCCGCGAAGGAATTGTGCGGGTTTGAGGGGTGATCTATGATCGTTAGATGGTGACGATCTTTAACCTTGCGTGGTGCTTAGTCCGGGCATTGATTTTGCCGCGAAGACGGCTGGCTGCTGAGAATATCGTGTTGCGGCAGCAGGTGATCGTCCTGCGACGGCGGGCGCCGAAGAGATTGCCGATTACGCGATTGGACCGCGTCGTGCTGTCCTGGATTTGTCGCCTTCATCCCTCGGCATGCGCGGCCCTGGTAATCGTCAAGCCGGAGACGCTGGCGCGCTGGCACCGGGCGGGGTTCAAGCGTTTCTGGACCTGGAAGAGCCGAAAGAGGTTGGGGAGGCCGAGGACGGATCTTGAAATGAGGGATTTGATCCGCCGCATGAGCCGGGAGAATCCCTTGTGGGGCGCTCCGAGGATCCATGGCGAGCTCCTGATGCTGGGGTTCAAGGTTTCACAGTCGACGGTTTCCAAATACATGGAAAAGCTCCGAGGCCCGCCATCTCTCACCTGGAGAGCATTTCTAAAGCACCAGGTCGATGGCATTGCTGCAATCGACTTCTTTACCGCGCACACGATACGCTTTGAGGTTCTTTATGCCCTAGTTATTCTGTCGCATTCCACCCGGCAGATCCTGCATGTTGCGGTTACCTCTCATCCGACAGCCGAATGGACCGCCCAGCAGATTATCGAAACGTTTCCATGGGACAGTGCGCCCAGATATATCCTCCGCGACAATGACGCCATCTATGGCGCCATATATCGTGACCGGCTTAAGGGAATGAATATCCGGGATATCCGGACGGCCTACCGATCTCCCTGGCAGAACGCCTTTGCCGAGCGCCTTATCGGATCCATCCGAAGAGAATGCCTGGACCACACCATTATCTGGAACGCCGCCCATTTACTGCGAACGCTCAAATCTTATGCCGATTATTACAACGAAGACCGGACGCATCTTTCTCTCAAAAAGAATACGCCCTCAAGTCGCCAGATTACGACAGGTGGGGGAAACATCGTCGCGTTCCCAAAGGTGAATGGCTTACACCACCGCTACCAGCGCGCGGCCGCCTGAAGCTTCTCCAATTCGTTCAGCAATTTCCTGAATATTCATCGGAACCGTTCCCGCGGATGGAGTTTTCACAAGGGACAACCTCCGACTTCAGGTTTCTCGCCCATTCAAACTGCTAAATTTTATGCACTCTTGATTCCGCCGACGGGCAGCCTGATGCTGTCGACGATGGCGGTAACGGCGGCGGGGGGCGGTGCGGTGAAGCGCATGACGCTGAGCGCCACGGCGAAATTCAGGATCATGCCGATAAAACCGATGCCTTCGGGTGAGATGCCGAGCCACCAGTTGGCGGCGACGTTGGCCTCCGGCGCCCAGAATTTGAAATAGACGATATAGCTGAAGGTAAAGCCCATGCCCGCCAGCATGCCGGCAATGGCGCCCTCGCGGTTCATGGAACGCACGAAGATGCCCATGAACAGGGCCGGGAAGATCGAGGCGGCGGCGAGGCCAAAGGCGAAGGCCACGACCTGCGCGACGAAGGCCGGGGGGTAGATGCCGAAGAAGCCAGCGACAATCACGGCGACGGCGGCGGAAAGCCGCGCGAACAACAGCTCGCGGCGCTCGCTCAGATTGCCATAGAAGGTCTTCTTGATGATGTCGTGGGAGATTGACGTCGAGATGACCAGCAATAATCCTGCGGCCGTGGACAAAGCCGCCGCCAGCCCGCCCGCAGCGACCAGTGCGATAACCCAGCCGGGCAGGTTGGCGATCTCCGGGTTGGCGAGAACCATGATATCCCGGTCGACGTAAACTTCATTGGGTGAGGTGGAGGGGGCGTTGGTGACCGTGCGTTCGCCGTGCGTCCCCCGGCCTTCGCCGAACTGCGGCTTGACGCCTGTGAGCGCGTTGCCGGCGTGGTATTGAATGCGGCCGTCGCCGTTCTTGTCGCGCCAGGCAATGAGCCCAATGTCTTCCCAGTTGCGGAACCAGTCGGGGGTCATGGTGTATTCGGTGTTGTGCACCGTATCGATGAAATTCAATCGGGCGAAGGCCGCCACCGCCGGCGCGGTGGTGTAGAGAATCACAATAAAAACAAGCGCATAGCCGGCGGAGCGCCGGGCGTCCGAGACGTGGGGCACGGTGAAAAACCGCACGATCACATGGGGCAGGCCGGCGGTGCCGATCATCAGGGCGGCGGTAATGGCGAACATGTCGATGGTGGATTTGCTGCCTGCGGTGTAGGCGGCAAAGCCCATGTCCACCAGCACCTTATCGAGCTTGCCCAAGACCGTGAGCCCGGAGCCGTCGGCGAGTGTGCTGCCGAGGCCCAACTGCGGTACCGGGTTGCCGGTCATTAAGATAGCGATGAAGATGGCCGGCACCAGATAGGCGAAGATCAAGACGCAGTACTGTGCCACCTGGGTATAGGTAATGCCCTTCATACCGCCGACGACCGCGTAGAAAAACACCACGGTCATGCCGATGAAGACGCCGGTGGTGATGTCGACCTCCAAGAAGCGTGAAAAGACGATGCCGACGCCGCGCATCTGCCCGGCCACGTAGGTGAACGAGACAATCAGAAGGCACAGAACCGCCACAAGGCGGGCGAGGCGGGAGTAATAGCGCTCCCCAACAAAATCCGGCACCGTGAACTGGCCGAACTTGCGCAGATAGGGCGCCAGCAGGAAGGCCAGAAGCACGTAACCCCCGGTCCAGCCCATGAGGTAGACCGAGCCGTCGTAGCCCATAAAGGCGATGATCCCGGCCATGGAAATAAAAGACGCCGCGCTCATCCAGTCCGCCGCCGTGGCCATGCCGTTCAGTACCGGCGGTACGTGTCCGCCGGCGACATAGAACTCCTTGGTGCTGGCGGCCCGGGCGCGGATGGCTATGCCGATATAGAGGGCGAAGGTCAGCCCAACAAATAAATACGTCAGCGCCTGGGTGCTCATGGTGCGTCTCCGCCTTCGCCGTTGTCGTCTCCCTCATCCGGTTCGATAAGGTCGTAACTGTCTGGCGTATCGGCGTCGTCGATGCCGAAGCGGCGCTCCAGCGCCCCCATGCGGGCGACATATACGAAAATCAGCACGATAAAGACCAGCATGGCGCCCTGCTGGGCGAACCAGAAGCCGAGCTTGAAGCCGAAAAACTGAAACTGGTTGAGAAAGTCGACGAACAGAATCCCGGCGCCGAAGGAAACCAGGAACCATATCGCCAGCAGCTTGCATAGCAGCGCCACATTGGCCCGCCAATAGGCCCGCGCCGCCTCCGCAGATACCTTGTGCTCCGATGTGGTCCGTGGTTCGTCAGACATTTGGCTGTCAGTCCCCCGTTGGCTGAGCAGAACGGCCTACTGCGTTTGCAACCTTATTGTTAGCCCATAAGATTCTATTTATCAAAAGCAATGATATTGAAGTCTCTCTACCCGCTCATATTCCGCTAAAGGCGATCAGAACCGGTTGGGCCGACAACCCAAGGGTCGGGTTATACAACAGCGAGGGTCAGCTGAAATAGATCTTCCTCAAGGATTTGCCGGAACGAACGTTTGCCGCCGTCAACCCGGCGCACGGCCTCCGCCAGAATGTAATGGGCACAGAATGCGGCGTAGGAAAACTCTCCGGGCGGGTTGCTGGGCGCCAGGTTACATACATAGGCAACCGCCGCCGCAAGATTTCCAAGCTGATCCATGGGAAGGCGCGGGGCCTCAGCAGGCATGCCGCCGGTGTGGCACATGATCTGCGCAATCGTGATTGCGCCTTTGCCGTTGGCGGCAAATTCCGGAATGATCTCGGCCACCGGCGTGGTCAGCAGAAAGTCACCGCGCTCAACCCGCGACAGGACAATCGCCGCGGTAAGCGACTTGGTAATGGACAAGAGGGGAAAAACGTCGTTGACCTCTGCGGCGCGCGCCGAATCGCGCACGGCGAACCCGACCGCCTCATGAAGCACGATCTTACCGTGCCTCGCCACAAGGATCACCGCGCCATCATAGGCTTCGCCTTCAACATCAGAGGCGATGGCGGCGGGCAGCCGGCGCAGGCGTTCGGCGTCGAGCCCGACATCCTGGGGGTCGGTCATATTCAAGGCAGATTCTCCAATGGCTTGCCTCTACAAAATCTAGATGATTGATAAGAATCGCCAGCGAAAATAGGAACGGGCGAGGGGCGAATAGAGGCTTTAACACATATGTGACCGCAATCAACGGCGGGATCAGGTATAACGTGCGTCAGTTGAACGCGTTTCACCGGTATTGACCATATGGGGACCTTTGCAGGTTGGGGGCGATGATGAAGGCAATCTTGAGGGTTCTTTGTTCGCTGGCGGTCTTGCTGGCCTTGCCTGCCTCCACGTCGGCTCAGGACTGGCGCTATTATGGCGCAACGCCGGGCGGCACCAAGTATTCCGCTCTGGGCGAGATCAACCGTGACAATGTGGACGATCTCAAAGTGGCCTGGACCTACCGCACCGGCCTGTTCGAGCGCCACCCCGGTCCCATCAGCAACATGACGGCCTTTCAGAACACACCCATTCTGGTGGACGGCTCGCTCATCGTTTGCACGCCGTTTCACCGCATTGTCGCGCTGGACCCGGCGACGGGCGAGGAGCGTTGGTTTTTCGACCCGGAAGTAGACAAGGACCCATCTTACTATCGCTTTGCCTGCCGCGGCGTGACGCCCTGGCTGGATGAGAAGGCAGGGTCAGACGCCCTATGCCGTAGCCGCATCATTTTCGGCACTCCGGATTTCCGTATCTTCGCCATCGATTCCGGCAGCGGCGCCCGCTGCCCGGACTTCGGGACCAATGGGGAGGTCAAACTCGACCCGGGTAAGGAATTGATTTCCAACGGTGAGATCCAGGTCTCGTCACCACCCGCCGTCATCAACGGCATCATCGTTGTCGGCTCCTTCATCTACGACAACCAGCGGGTCGACGCGCCGAGCGGCAAGGTCCGCGCCTTGGATGCGCGAAGCGGCGCCCTGCGCTGGGAATTCGATCCCATCCCCCGTGATCCGAACGACCCTGCCTACGCCACCTGGGGCGGTGATAGCGCAAAAGTCACCGGCCACGCCAACGTCTGGAGCATTATCGCCGTGGACGAGGAGCGGGACCTGGTGTTCCTGCCGACCACCAGCCCGTCCAATGATTTCTATGGCGGCACGCGGCCGGGGGAAAACCGCTACGCCAATTCGATTGTTGCCGTGCGCGGCTCGACGGGCGAGATGGTCTGGCATTTCCAGATCGTCCACCACGATGTTTGGGACTATGACCTGCCGTCCCAGCCCATCCTAGCCGACATTAACCGCGACGGCGAAACCATTCCGGCGGTCATACAGTTGACCAAGCAGGGTTTGGTCTTTGCCTTTCATCGCGAGACCGGCGACCCCCTGTTTCCCATAGAAGAACGCCCGGTGCCGCAAAACGGAATGCCGGGTGAGTGGCTTTCGCCGACCCAACCTTTCCCAGTGGCGCCGCCGCCGCTCGGCACCATGGGGGCCTCGCCGGACGATGCCTGGGGATTTACCTTTGTCGACCGCTGGGCCTGCCGCCAGAAGTTAAAGGCCTTGCGCCACGACGGCGTTTACGCGCCGCCCAGCCGTGAAGGCTCTCTCATGCTGCCGTCACCGGGCGGCGGGGCCAACTGGGGCGGCGGGGCTTTTGACCCCGAACGCAATCTCCTGCTCGTCAGTAGCTGGGACATTCCCTACTTCCTCAGGCTGATTCCCCACGAGGAAATGAAGAAACTGCCCAAAGGCTCGGGCTTCGCCGTGGAAATTTTTCCACAGGAAGGCACGCCCTACATCGCCTGGCAGGAGGTTTTGCTCTCGCCCTTGGGCGCGCCCTGCACACCGCCACCCTGGGGGAAGTTGTCGGCCGTGGATATGGCCGAGGGCACTATCAAGTGGCAGGTGCCATTGGGTTCCATTGAAAAGTTCCTGCCCGTGCCCTTGTCGTTGGAGCTCGGCACCATAGCCTCCCTCGGCGGCGTGATCGCCACGGGCGGTGGGCTTGCCTTCATCGCCGCCACCCAGGACGATAAGTTCCGCGCCTTCGACGTGGAAGACGGCAGCAAGCTGTGGGAAGTGGACTTGCCCGCCGGTGGCCAGGCCACGCCCATGACCTACGAGGCGGGCGGCAGGCAATTCGTGGTCCTCGCTGCCGGCGGACACGCCATGATGGGCACGAAGCTCGGCGATTACGTCATCGCTTACGCGCTGAAAGGGGAGTAATCCGTTCTAGTGTTCGGTGAGGTGCTGGATGCCGTCGTCGGCCGAGAAATGCACCCGTTCCTCGCCCAGATCCGGCTCGCCGCAGCGATTCAGGATGGCGGCGCGAGCGGCATCGCGCAACTTCACGGCGGCGGTGAAATCACTGCCCTCCGGCGCCACGGGTGGGGCAATGGAGACGCTTAACCGGCCGCGCCGGGCAAACCACTGATCGCCGCGCAGAACCGTGCGCGTGCCCCGAATGGTCACGGGCAGAACCTTGACGCCGGCCTCGGCGGCGACGGAAAAAGCGCCCAGTCTGAACCCCAGGAGCCCCGGCATGCGGGTCAAGGTGCCCTCGGGGAAAAATACCAGCTTCTTGCCGGCTTTCACGCTCTCCAAGGCCTTGCGGCTGTCCTCGACGCTGCTTGAAACGTCGAAGCGCTCGACAAACTGGGTATCGATGCGGCGAAGCAAGACTCCCGCCAGGAACTGCTCTCCCAACTCCCTCTTGGCAACGAAGAAGATGTCCTCGGGCAATGCGGCCAGAAGCGCCAAGCCGTCCAGGTAGCTGGAATGATTGGCGACAATGATTGCGCCGCCGTCAGGCATATTCTCCAGTCCCTCGACGGTCAAGCGCGCGCCGGTCAAGCGCATCAGGGCCCGGCAGATCATGCGCAGGAAAGAGACGCGATTGCCCAGTCCCGGCAAGACAAGAACCGTGCCCCAGACCAGGGCCGCACCCACGGTCACAATGCTCCACCAGTAGCAGGAGAAGGCCATGCCGGCGAGGCCGGACAGCGTGCGGCGAAACTGGCCGAAGGCGCCGCTCAGGGTCATGCTCGCCAATTGCATCCAGATGGCCCGCCGCCCGGCGCTTATGCTGCCCTTCTCGTAGATGGTCTTGGCGGCGTTGCGGCGGATCTTGCCGCTGGATGTCTTGGGCACGGACTGCGGCGGCGCCAGAACAACGTCGTCCGGCGGCGTTTCCAAGAGGTCGGTGGCCGTTTCCTCGATGCGCCGTCTTATTTCGGCGATTCTGACATCGTCTTTCTCCCGGGTCTCGGCCAATACAATAATACGCTCGGTGCCGGATTGCGGATCGGCGGAGCCGAAGACGGCGATGCAGCCCTTGCGTACGCCTTCGATGTTGCCCAGCGCCTGTTCCAGCTCGTGGGGATGAATATTGCGTCCGGCGCGGATGATGATGTCCTTGGAGCGCCCGGTGAGATAGACCTCGCCCGCGACAATGTAGGCAAGATCACCGGTGTTCAGCCAATCGCCGTCGTAGAGTGCCGAGGTCTTTTCCTCGTTGCGGAAAAAGCCCTGGGTGGCGGAGGGCCCGCGAAATTGGAGCTTTCCTTCATGGCGCTCGCCCAATTCGCGTCCGCGGTCGTCAACGACACGGATTTCGTGGCCGATTATGGGGCCGCCGCAAGCGACGAAGGCCAGGGCGTTTTCGTCATCGTCTACCGCCGGAACTGCTTCGCCCCGGCTGCGCAGCGCATCACGCTCCACCCGATCCACGAGCGCGCCCCGGTCCAGCGGCGGAAAACATAAGGCAACGGAATTCTCGGCCAGGCCATACGCCGGATAGACGGCTTCTTTCTTGAAGCCGAATTTGCCGAAGCGCTCGGCGAAACGGCTGAGAGATTCCGGCGCGATGGGCTCGGCCCCGTTTAAGAGAACGCGCAATTTGCCAAGATCGATCCCTTCCAGTTCCTTGTCGTCGATGCGATTGATGCAAAGTTCGAAGGAAAAGTTCGGCCCGGCGGAGACCGTGGCGCCGTGCCGGTGCATGGCCCAAAGCCACTGCGCCGGTCGCGTCAGGAAAGTAATGGGCGACATGACCGCCAAGTGTACGGCGTGGTAAAGGCTGCCGAGCCAGCCCCCGATCAGCCCCATGTCGTGGTAGAGCGGTAGCCAACTGACGAAAACGTCCGAGGAGACCAGCTTTAACGCCCTGCCATAGCCGCGAATGTTGGCCAACAGGTTGGCGTGAGTGAGCATGACCCCGTTTGGGTCACCGGTGCTGCCCGAGGTATATTGCAACAGAGCGATTTCCTCCGGCCCGGCGGCGCCCGGCGGCTCGGGCCCGGCCTCCGACCACAGGCTGTCCACGGTTTCGACTTTTCGTAATGTTCCGACAAGTGTGCGCAGGAATGCGGCTACCGTCCTGGCCTCGCGCACGGTAATCATGAAGGTGGCTTGGCTGTTATTGAGGATCGCCGCCTGGCGGCGCAGATGATCCTCGATCTGTGACATTCGGATCGGCGGGTAGATGGGTACCGGTACGCCGCCGGCGTAAAGAATGCCGAAGAAGGCGTGGAAAAAATCCGCCCCCGTGGGCAGCATAAGGGCCACCCGTTCACCGGGTTGGAAATCCTTTTCCAACAGGCCCCGGGCCACGGCGCGGGCATCCCGCACCAGGGACCCGTAGGTGATGGTTGTATCCGTGGCGCCGCTATCCCATAGCGTGATGTGGGGCCGGTCGGGGTGATTCGCGACGTGCCAGTCAAGAACTTCGGTGAGGGTTCTGGCTTCGATCGGAAAGGCATCCACGGCGTCCAGGGTCGGGCGCAGAACCTCGGTCGAGCTTGGTATGGAGTGGGCGCCGTCGGCCTTTAGGGCCGCCGTCAGCAGCTCACGGGGCGTCGCGGCCTCCGCCAGCACCTCTTCCGCCAGATGAATCTTGAAGGCGCGCTCCAGGCGCAAGAGAAGTTCGGCCCGGGCCAGGCTGTCCAGGCCCAGGTCCCGGTCGAGGCTGGAATCAAGGCCGACGCGCAGGGAATCCGAGCGGTGGGGGGAAAGCTCGAGTACAAGCTCGCGCACCAGACCGATAATCACATCTGCTGGATTATTCTTATCGTCCGGTGCCGCTGCCGCTGCTTCATCTGGATCAGTATTCATGGCCCCTCGGATCGCTCGAAGAGGCTGATCTTACCACAAGCGAGGCCGACTAATCCCAGCTGATGCCGCCGTCCTCCTGGGATCTGAACTTGTAAGGCATGCGGTTGCCGCCGTCGAAGCGGATGACCTCGCCGTTTAGGAAGGTATTTTCGGCGATATGGATCACCAGCTTGGCGAACTCGGGAGGTTCGGCCATGCGCTTGGGGAAGGGTGTCAGTCGGGCTATTTCGTCGTGTATGGGAGCGGGAAGGTTCTCGATCATGGGCGTGTGCATGGCGCCCGGCGAGATGGTCATGACGCGTATGCCAACGTCGCCGAATTCCCGGGCCAAAGCCAAGGTCATGCTGAGGATGCCGCCTTTGGAAGCGGAATAAGCGACGGCGCCGGGGACGCCATCAAAGGCGGCGCCGGAAGCAACGTTGATAACAACGCCGCGTGATCCGTCATCCAGGGGCTCCTGGGTCATCAGGTCGGCGGCCACCAGACGGATGGTATTGAAGGTTCCGGTGAGATTGACGGCAACAACGTGCGCGAAACTCTCCAGAGGTTGTGGGCCGTCTGGTCCCACAGTGGGTTCGGCTACGCCCGTGCCGGCGCAATTGACCAGTAGTCGCGTCGGGCCGTGGGCCTCACGCGCCGCGGCCACGGCCTGTTCCACGCTATCGGCGCTGCTCACATCACAGGCAATTCCCAAGCCGCCTATGCTCTCGGCGTGGGCCTTGACGGCATTATCCTGCAAATCCAAAAGCGTGACTTTGGCGCCTTGTTCCGCGAGCGCTTTTGCCGTGGCGGCGCCAAGCCCCGAGGCGGCGCCGGTTACGATGGCTGGGCTGTCCTTGATTTCCATGATTTTCCCCTTATCCGGTTGATGTCGGGGAAGAATAAGAGGCGGGCTCAGTCTGGTCCACTAACAGTGTTGTCAGCAGGCAACCCCCTCATGTTGCAAGAGCCAGCGCTTTCGTGGCAGACCGCCGGCGAATCCGGTGAGGCTGCCGTCGTGGCCCACGGCGCGATGGCAGGGCACGACCAGGGCCACCGGGTTGCGCCCGCAGGCCGCACCAACCGCCCGTGCCGCTTTGGGGCGGCCGATGGTGGCGGCAAGCCCGCCGTAAGTTGATGTCGTTCCCGGTGCGACGCCGCAAAGCGCCGACCAGACCTGATTCTGGAACACCGTGCCGCCGACGTCTACTTCGATGCCATCCAGGGCCGTGAATTCCCCTTCCAAATAGGCGCCGATGCGGTCCCGCCAATCCCTGTTTGTGTTTCTGGACCTGAGACTGAACTCACCAAAACGGGATTTCAGGTAACCAGTCATCCATTCGCGGCAATCGCCGAAGTCCAGCGCACACAAGCGCCCATCCAATCCGGCGAGGACGATCTCGCCGATGGGGCTATCCATTTCTTCAATCAATATTTCCACGGGCTCGTCTCCCTTCACGAACTAAGCGAATTCCATAGATGCATGGCGGCGTAGGACCGCCAGGGCCGCCAGGACTCCGCCATGGCCTCGACCGCCGCCGGGCTGGGAAGCGTCTCGCCCGTTGCCAGGGCCTTTCGCAGACCAAGGTCCGATGCCGGGAAGGCGTCCGGTTCACCCAAGGCGCGCATGGCGATGTATTGCGCCGTCCAGTCGCCAATGCCGTCAAGATTCCTCAGTCTAGCCACGGATTCCTCCAGACTGGTCGACGCCGAAATATCCAGTTCGCCACTCGCCACGGCAGCGGCAAGGGCGCGGATTGCCTTTACCCGGGCGCCGGTGAGCCCGATACCGCCGAGATCGTTGTCCGCCAAAGCTTCCGGCCTGGGAAACAGCATTTGAGGTGCGTCTTCACCGCCAATCTCCGGCAACTGAATCTCGCGGCCGTACTTGGCCACCAGGCGTCCCGCAAGGGTTGTCGCTCCCTTGACGCTGATCTGCTGTCCCAGAATGGCGCGCACGGCAAGTTCGAAGCCGTCCCAGGCGCCGGGCACCCGCAGTCCAGGGCTACGCCGCACGGCCTTTTTCAAGCGGGAGTCCCGGCCGAGGTGGCGCGAGACCACGACCGGATCGGCACCCAAGTCGAACAGGCGGCGCAGGCGCTCCACCAACCTGATAAGTGGCACGGCGCGAGACAGTCGAATGGTGGCAAGCAGGTGGTCAGCGCCCTCGACCGCGCGGACATCGATTAATCCCGTGGTGTTTTCGATCTCCAACGTCCGCTGATAGAAGTCTCCGCCGACAAACTCGACGCGCGGAATGGCGCGGGGCGCGAGGAAACACAGTAGTCCGGTCCAGGAAAACGGCGGCCGATAGGGCAGCTTCAGCCTCATTTCGGCACTGCTTGCGGGCTTACCGGACCACGCATCGGCTCGGCGCAGTTCTCGGGGCGAGCGGCCATAAGTCTTCAAGAGCGCGTCGTTGAACCGTCTGATACTGGAAAAACCCGCTGAAAGAGCGACCTCCGTCATCGGCAGGTCGGTCTCATTTATCAGCTTCTTGGCAAACAAGATTCGTTGCGTTTGCGCGACGGCCATTGGCGCCGCACCGAGGTGCTTGACGAACAGCCGCCGCAGGTGCCGCTCTCCCATACCCAGGCGTGTTGCCAGATCATCCACCGAGCTTTCATCCAGCGCGCCCTCGGCGATCAGGCCGAGCGCCCGGGACACCGTGGCCGATGTGCCGCCCCAGGCCGGTGTGCCGGGAGAAGCCTCTGGCCGGCAGCGCAGGCAGGGGCGGTAGCCCGCCTCGTGAGCCGCCGCCGCGCTGGGCATGAAGGTGCAGTTCTTCCTCTTGGGCGTCGCCGCCGGGCAGATGGGGCGACAATAGATCCCTGTCGACTTCACGGCCGTGAAAAAACGTCCGTCGAAGCGGGGATCGCGGGTCTCAAGCGCCCGATAACAGGTGTTCCCGTCCAGTTCCATGGCGCCATTTATAGCCCAGCTCACCCCGATATACTGGCCAGAATCGGACTCTCACGTTTTTGCCCTGGGGCGTTTCGGCGCCGCCCTTAATCCGGTAACATTCGGCGGATCAGGGGATTCGGGGGCCGTTCCGTCATATGTCGCATCGCCACGCGTTTTACATTCTTGTCTTTATTGTCATCGGCGTGATCGCCGGTGTTATTTCCGGCTGGTATTGGGGCGAGGCCATGCTCTCCGTGGCTTGGCTCGGCCAGTTGTTTCTCGACACCCTGAAGATGTTGATCATCCCACTGATTTTTGCCGCCGTGATCAGTGGCGTGGCTTCCTTGGGCGATATCCGCAAGCTTGGCCGCCTGGGTGGCATCACGATTCTTTATTATCTGATTACAACTTCCGCCGCCGTGATCATCGGCCTCATCATGGTCAACATCATCCAGCCGGGGGTTGGGTTGGAGTACGCCGGTGACGGCTTGGCCGAAGGAATCGCCGCCAAGTCCGACGTCGGCATATCTGACATATTGCTATCCCTGGTTTCGCCCAATCTGGTTGCCGCGGCGGCAGAGACACAACTTTTGCCGCTGATTCTGTTCGCGGTGATGCTGTCGGCGGCTCTGACAACCCTTGGCACGGTCGGTGAACACGTCATCGCCTTTTTTGACGGCATCAACGAGGCCATGATGAAGCTGGTGACCTGGCTGATGTATTTCGCACCAGTGGGCATCTTCGCGCTGATCGCAGCCCGTCTCGGCAAGGCCGGGGGCGGTGAGGCCTTTTTCGCGGAATTGCAGGCCGTGGGCTGGCACGTGGTGACCGTACTCAGCGGACTCGGCATTCATTTTCTGCTTCTGCTGGGGATACTGTTTCTGTGTAACAAGCGCGCTTTGGGTTATCTCGTCGGGCTGCTTCGCGCTTTGCTGACTGCGTTTGGCACGGCGAGTTCTTCCGCGACCCTGCCGCTGACCATGGAGTGCGCGAGGGAACAGGATATTGACGAACGGGCGGTGCGATTTGTGCTTCCGCTGGGCAGCACCGTCAATATGAATGGCACGGCGCTGTATGAGGCAGCGGCGGCCATGTTCATCGCCCAGGTCTATGGCATTGATATGGGTATAGGCCAGCAGGTCATCATCTTTTTGACAGCGACCTTGGCGGCGATCGGCGCCGCCGGTATTCCAGAAGCTGGCCTGGTGACCATGGTGATTGTCCTGAAGGCCGTGGGGCTGCCGCTGGAGGGCATCGCCCTTCTACTGTCGGTGGACTGGTTCCTTGACCGTTTCCGTACGGCCATCAATGTCTGGGGTGATGCGGTCGGCGCCGCCGTGGTTCACCGTTTCCTGCCGACAGTCATTAACCATGACAATCCTTGAAGCAGGACTTGGCGGCTGCTTCAATTGGTTGCGCGTGACTGCCGGGCCCTTCCCCAGTACTTGCCGCGATGGGCCCATAAGTCCTTTACGGCGGTGGGTGCTACAAGTGCGCAGGGCGTGACGATCAACGTCAGTACCGTGGCGAAGGAAAGCCCAAAAATTATAGTAGAGGCGAGCGGCACCCAGAACTTGAGTTCCGGTGCGCCGATTTCCACTTCGCGCGTGATAAAATCGATATTGACCATCAAGGCCATGGGCAGCAGCCCGGCAATAGTCGTGATAGTGGTCAGGAGAACCGGACGCAGGCGCTGGGCGCCGGTGCGCATAATGGCCTCATAGGTCTCCATGCCGCCCTTTTTGAGCCGTGAAAATGTATCGATAAGTACAATATTATTGTTCACTACAATTCCGGCCAGGGCGACGATGCCAAGACCATTGGAAATACTGCTGAACGGCATGCCGGTAATAAGCAGCCCAAGAAAGACGCCGACTGTGGACAGAATCACCGCGGAAAGAATAAGGAAGGCGTGATAGAAGCGATTGAACTGGGTGACCAGGATTACCGCCATCAAGAACAGAGCGATCGCGAAGGCCTGAAATAGAAACGCGGAAGTTTCGCTCTGTTCCCGCTCTTGGCCCTTGAAGATAACGCGAACGCTAGGGTCTATATTGGCGGTCTTTAGCCATTCGCGAATTAGGGCGACCTTGGTGCTTGCGACGACGCCTTGATCGACGCTGGATTGCACTAGGATAATGCGGCGGCCGTCCACCTTGCGGATAACGCCGGTGGTCAACTTGGGTTCGCGTTTGACAAAATTACTGATGGGCACTTGGCCGGAATCCGTGGGTATTTTCAGTTGGTCTAGCTGGGCGATGCTGCGTTCACCAACTGGGAAACGCACGCGAATGTCCACTTCATCATCGGCGTCGTCGGGGCGGTAGTCACCGACCTTGATACCGTTGGTGACAAGTTGGACAACACCACCAACGGTACTCATGTCGGCGCCGTACTTGCCGGCAAGCGCGCGATCGACCGACAATTTCCATTCCAAGCCCGGCAGGGGCCGGCTGTCGTCCACATCGACTAGGCCTTCCATGGATTCCAGATGGCTTCGTAATTTCGTCACAGCGGACTCGATTGCCGGCCCGTTGTTAGAGGATAGTTCAATGGCGATATCCTTGCCGCCGAAATTAATGTTGCGGGGAATATCCAATTCCACCTGAATACCGGGTACATTTTCCGTTCTCTGCCGAATATCCTCGATGAGGTCTTTCTCGGGGCGGCGCTCGTCCCAATCTTTGAAATAGACGTACATCATGCCGATGCTGTCTTCGGCTTCGCCGTATTGCAACCGTGCGGGCCGCACAAAAACGGAAAGATTCTTGAGGCCATCAAGGTGTAGGATGCGGGCCTCTACCTCCTCGACATATTTCCGCTTTTCTTCCATGGACAGGTTGCCACGGGCGTGAACGACGAGTTTAATAAAGCCATGTTCGGAATCGCCCAGGAGAGTGACGCCGGAGTTCACGGTGGCATAAGTTCCGAAGACGGCGATCAACATAACCGTGGCGGCGACAAGAACCCTCAAGGGGTGTTGCAGCATTCGATCCAGGAACCGGGTGTACCAGCCGGTGAATCCGGGCAACGCGCGCAAATCGCCATGCTCCGCGGCGCGCAGCGCCTTTAGGGTTTCTGGGTGGTTCGCTTCTGTCCGGCCGAAAATGCTTCCCAGTGCGGGCACAAACAGCATGGCCATCAAGAGCGAGCCAAAGAGCACGAAGATCACGGTAAGGGGTAATTGACTCAGGAAACGACCCATCATGCCTGGCCAGAATATCAGCGGCATGAAAGCGACTATGGTTGTGGCGATAGAGGCGGTGACGGGCCAGACCATGCGCTGTGCCGCAATCGAATAAGCTTGGCTGCGGTCTATTCCCTCGGCCATTTTCCGGTCGGCGTATTCGGTAATGACGATGCTGCCGTCAACCAGCATACCCACGGCCAAGATCATGCCGAAAAGGACGATCTGGTTGACCGAGTAACCCATAAACCCCAGAACCATGAAAGCGAACAGGAACGAGCCCGGTATCGCGACACCGACCAGCAACCCGCTGCGCAAGCCCAGCGCGGCAACAACAACGATCATGACCAACAAGACAGCGGTGAGCACCGCGTTCTGAAGCCTCTTCAAGAGGCTCTGAATTTCCTCGGCGCCGTCCCAACTGTAGTTGAGCTTGACGTTGGGCGGCCAAGCCTGTTGTTCCTCGGCCACGATCTCGCGAACCTTGGCGACGGTATCAACGATATTGGCGCCGATACGTTTCGTGACCATCAGAAGAATGGCGGGTTCTCCATTGAGACGGGCGACGCTTACGGCATCCTTGTAGGTGCGGCGGACGGATGTTATGTCACCCAGGGTAACGACAGCGTCGCCCTCCACCTTCACCGGCAGTTCGAAAACGTCCTTGGCGGTCTCCAGAAGCCCCGGCACCTTTACGGCAAAGCGCCACTGGCCCGTGTCCAACATGCCGGCGGCGATCAGCCGGTTGTTGAAAGAGACCGCGCGGAACAGTTGTGCCGGCGAAATGTTGTAACTCTCAAGGCGCGAGGGGTCGACGATGACCTCAAGCAAATCCTCCCGCAGGCCGCGATCCTCAATACTGAGAACGTCCGGAACCTGTTCCAATCTGGTTTTTAGCCTTCGGCCCAACTTGTAAAGCAGCCGATCGGGCACCTCGCCCGATAGCGTGATCAAGATAATTGGTTCAAGACTGGGGTTGTTTTGCAGGACGCGCGGTTCATCGGTATCGCTCGGCAGCTCGGATTTTGCCATATCCACTTTTTCGCGAACGTCCTGCATGGCTTGGTCGGAGGCAATGTTGGCCTCGAAATGGACCGAAACCATGGCGTAGCCTTCTCCGGCCGTGGTCTTGATTTCCCGAACGCCCTCGATGGTCCTTAATTCCCGTTCCAGGGGGCGGGCGAGCAGCCGTTCGCCGTCTTCAGGTGAAATGCCCTCGTGGGTGACCATGACGCCGGCCCACGGAATATCAATGTCGGGGTTCGCCTCTCTCGGAATAGTCGCATAGGCGACCGCGCCGCTTACCAGAATGAGCACAAGCAGGCTCAATATCGTGCGAGTGCGGCTAAGCGCCGCGTCAATGAGATTGGTCACTCCGCGATGCCCTCTTCGTCGAGCGTGACTGCCACCCGTTGGCCTTCCTTGACGAATTCGTTGCCCACAGTAATGAGCTTGGCGGTGTCTGCAAGCCCGGTGACCCAGACGCCTTCTTCACTATCGCCCATAAGCTCAACCGGCCGGAAGGCGACGATGCCGTCTGACGATACCGTTCGCACACCGACAATCCCGGCATGATTCAAGGTCAGCAATGACGGTGAAATCAAATGGGCCGTGATTTCCGCCACCGGCAGCCTGATTTCGGCGGTTATACCGTCCCGTAGGGTGCCTGACTTGTTGGGAATCTCCAACTCGACCCGGAAGGTCCGCGTGGCGGGGTCTGCGGTACTGGAAATGTAGCGAATATTGCCTTCCACCGTTTGGCCGGTGATCAATTGGGCGGTGCCTCTCGCGTTAACGGTGATCTTGCCGACGTCCCGTTCGGAGATTTGGCCGACGACCAGGAACGGGTCGGAATCGACAACAACGGCGCAGCTACCGCCTTTTTGCAGATAGTGGCCGATTTCAGCCGGGCGTTCCTCGACAATGCCGTCAAAGGGCGCGCGGATGATCGTATTTTCGATTTCTGTCTCGATGCTGGCAAGGGAGGCTCTCGCCGAATCCAGCCGCGCCTTGGCTCCCGCCAATTGCGTTTCGGCCCGGTAGCCCTTGGCGGATAGCGCCGTGGCCGCTTGGTGTTCCAACTCACGCTGGCGTAAAACCGTGTTTGCTTCCGATCTGCGCGCTTCCCGGTCGTTCATGGCCAGACGGCAAATGATGTCGCCCTCTTGCACCGTGCTGCCCTTTTGGGCCGGCACATCGACCACACGGCCTTCGGCCTCCGCCCTCAAATTCACCCGGCGGAGCGCCTGAGTGCGGCCGCGAACAACAATGTCGCTTCGGCGTTGCTGGGCGTTGAGAGTGCGCGCCCTTACGGTCACAAGGTCTGCTTCGGCGTTTGCCTCGGCGGCCATGGACGCGTCGGATATTTTGGCCTGTCCGGTAAACAGGCCGGATCCGACCCATAAAGCGGCTGCCGCGGCGATGGTTCCGGCCGTTACATATGTCTTTCGCATGACGTATACCCTGCAATTGAATATGGGCGTTTGTAACGCTGATCACACTTTCGGTATGTGACGGCGGTCACACCCGGGAAAAACAGTGTCACGTAATGACTTACGCCCATTGCGGTTTTGCCCAGGAGTTTCCGGGGCCGCCGCCCGAAATTGGAAGCCAAGCTAGGGGGTTGGCGCATTCCCTTGAACGGATATTGCTGGCGGGCGTTTCGCCGAGTCGTTGCCGTGTCCGGCCTCCGCGACGGGTATAAAGTGTTAACCAAATCGACCCTTGGAGTGCGGCACTTTTCCTAGGCTTCGCAGGGCCTTGGTGCGAGCTTGACCGCGGAGTTGCCGAGGCGCAACATGACTTTCCGAGTTCGCTTTGGCGGGGCCGCCGGTGGTGGTGGTTTCCGGGGCGTTACCGAGCCAGGAGGGTGTGTAGAAAGCATGATTCCGCCGGACTGTTTAGCGGAAATTTGATATAGCGAAACTTGAACAGCATATAGCCCGGACTAGGTTCGAGCGCGGGCCCGTCGGAGGTCCGCCATAAGGGCTCCGCCCACCGTTCAGCGGTTAGGGCGGGGCTTTTTTTCATATAATTCAATAAGTTACAAGCCGAGAGCTATCTGAACATCGCGTTCAGGCAGCGTTCATCTTGCCCCTGTCAAACTCCACAATCATCAAGACGCCTCGGCCACCAGCCAACGGAGATGACCATGAACAAACTGCTCCAAGTTTCCAGATTAGCCACCGTCGCATGTCTCGCCGGCGCGCTGGTTCTGGCAAGTATCGGAGCTGCCAGCGCCGCCGACCGCGGCCATCGCGGCGGCGGTCACAAGGGTGGCGGTCACAAAGTCGGCGGCCATAGCAAGGGTGACGGTCATTACCGGGGCAACCGGGATCATCGTGGCAATCGGAGTCATCGCGCCTATCGTGGCGGTCATAGGCGCCACCACGGCGGCAGTTACAGCTTTGGCTACGGCGTGCCGTTTGGCTACGGCGGGCATTATAGCTTCGGCTACAGCGGCCACCACGGCGGTGACGTACTGGCCGGGGCGGTTCTGGGCGTTGGGCTTGGTTACCTGTTGCTCAATAACCAACGCCGTGATCGATATCCGGCAGAGACCGTTGTTGTCGAGCGCCAGGTCGTAAAGGAAGTACAACGGGCGCCGGAACCTGCCTATTCGTGTTTGCAGACACGCGAGTATCAGACCAGGATCACGGTCGGCGGTAAGGAAGTAGACGCTTACGGCACGGCCTGTTTGCAGCCCGACGGCTCCTGGCGCCACGGCCCGGCAATGCTTGTGCCTCAATTCGATTAATTCTCTGCCCTTCAAGGAGGCAGACCATCCTCCTCGCCGCTAGCTCTCCCTCGTCCCCACGGGAGCGAGGGGAGGGTGGTTTGCCAATCCCGGTAGATTTGTTAGAAAATACGGTCTCGGCTGCCGGGGCGGCGCCTCGCCCGGCGGCAATCATTCTGTTTGGAGCAGGTTCATGCGCTGGTTCCCGGGGTTTTCTGCGACGCTAATGCTGCTTTGGCTTTCGGCCGCGCCATCAGTTGCGCAAGAGTCGGTCGATCTCAACACTGTCAATCGCATCCGTGACGAGGGGTTTCATCACTCCCAGGTTATGGATCTCGTGCTTCATCTGACCGATGAAATCGGGCCGCGGATAACCGCCTCGCCGCAAATGCGCCGGGCCAGCGATTGGGCCTTGTCGAAATTCGACGCCTGGGGGCTTGAAGACGGCCACCGCGAGGGCTTTGAGTTCGGCCGTGGTTGGAGCTTCGAGCGTACCGCCGTGCATATGATCAGTCCTCACAAGGTGCCGCTTATCGCCCTGCCCAAGGCCTGGACGCCCGGCACGGACGGCCCGGTGCGTGGCCAAGCCATGGCTGTGCAGATCGAGGATGAGTCGGATTTCGAACGCTATCGCGGCAAGTTGCGCGGCAAGATCTTGTTTCTGGACGAAGCCAAGAAATTTGATGAACCCGAGGGCGAAGTCGTGCGGCGTTTGTCACCAGAGCAACTCGCGGAGCTGGGCGCCCACAAGATTCCCGACGGCAAACCGAACCACAGGAAGGAAATGGCCGTCCGGCGATGGAAGTTTCGCCTCGTTTTCACCGAATTTCTGCGCCAGGAAGGTGTGCTCGCAACCGTCAGCATCAGTAGCAGGGACGCCGGGCTCGTACGCGTCATGGGGTATACCTACCGCGTGGGCGAAACTCCGGCCCAGCCGCAGTTGGTCATGGCGGCGGAGCATTACAATCGCATCATGCGCTACCTTGAAGACGACCGGGAAGTGATTCTGGAACTCGACATCACGGCGCAGTTTCACGACAGCGAAGAAGGCCGCGCATACAACACGATTGCCGAAATTCGCGGCAAGAATCGGCGCGAGGTTGTCATGGCGGGCGCCCATCTGGATTCCTGGCACGGCGGCATGGGCGGGGTCGACAATGGCGCCGGTGTTGCCATCATCATGGAAGCGGCGAGAATCTTGTCGAAGCTGCAGCTCAAGCCCGAGCGCACCATTCGTTTTGCCTTGTGGAGTGCTGAAGAGCAGGGCCTGCTTGGCTCTTACGCCTATGTCCGGCGCCATTTCGCCAGCCGTCCCGAGCCTACCGACCCGGCGGAAAGGTACGTACCCTTGGGTGCCCGCGAGGATATGGGATGGCCGCTGACCCTCAAAAAGGATCACAAAAATCTCTTTGCCTATTTCAACGTCGATAACGGATCAGGCAAGATTCGCGGGATCTATGCCGAGGAAAACACCGCCGCCAAGCCCATCTTCGAGGCTTGGCTAAGGCCCTTTAGTGATCTGGATGCCAATACCGGTTCGCCGCGTCATGCAGTGGGAACGGATCACCTTTCTTTTCAGTACGTTGGCCTGCCCGGTTTTCAATTCATCCAGGATCGCTTGGACTACAGCACCCGGCTGCACCACACGAATATCGACGCATTCGACCACGTCGTGCCGGAAGAAATGAAACAGGCCGCGGTGATTTTGGCGTCGTTTCTTTATCACGCGGCCATGCGGCCCGAGATGTTGCCGCGAAAGCCTCTGCCGGTTCCTCCCACGGCGGCGGAAAAAGAGGAATTGGAAAAGCTGAAGGCCAAGGCCAAGCGGGCGCGGGAACGCAAGGCCCGCCGCGAGCAATAACAATTAGTGGAATGGCCTGATGCAACGATCTGCATTCGTCTTGTGGCTAGCTATCATGGCCGTCGTTTCCGGCGGTGTTGCCGTCGCCGATAGGGGGTCGGACGCGATCGACAAGGGTGATTACGAGGGCGCCATTGCCGCCTGGGCGCCCTTGGCCGAACAGGGCGATGCCGAGGCGCAATACAATCTGGCGCAGATGTATTTCAACGGCTGGGGCGTGGCGCGCGACTATGGGGCCGCCTATAAGTGGTTCACCTTAGCCTCTGAATTGGGGGAGGACGCCAAAGCAGCCCTGCGCCGGCGCGACAAGGTGGCCGTATGGATGACTGAAGCCGAGGTGGCCGAGGCGCAGCAACGGGCCGATGCCTGGCTGAGCGGTCTCATGTTCGGCGGCGCGGACGACGGTTCAGAGTAAATCTGGCGGCACTAACCGATAAACACAAAAAAATTGCCGGGCTCTTTCGAGCCCGGCAACGCAAGTAGGAGAATGGAAAAGGGCGGGGAGAAGCCCGATTTCCAAGTTCACTATCTCACCGGTGCGCCGGCCCATCCTTGACCCAGGTCAAGTCCGATACTCCCGGATTAAATTCAATTAAAATAACTAGGGTCCGGACCCATTAACGGGATTCCCAAAACGATTTGATCATGATTC